>CACXDQ010000186.1 GCA_902766475.1 uncultured Eubacteriales bacterium | reverse complement strand
GATCCATTCTATGGCATGGATCTGCGTAAGCCCGTCTTTCGACGGAAAATAAAATTCGTTTTTCATCTTTCCCATATCCTTTTACGTCAGCCGAATAAAAACAAAGATTTAACTCGTTAAAAAGACTGAATTTCGGCTATTCTTTTTCGTTAATAAAACGTAGCTTAATTATACCACATTGCAAAAGATTTGTAAAGTGATATTTTCTTTTTCGTTTGAATATTAAAAGACGTGATCTCAACTTACGCAACGCAACCATGGCGTTGGCACAATGTCAAATCGTCAATTTGTTTTTGCCAAACCATAGTGCCGTAAATAAAACAGAGGGGCGAAGCAAGGTTGCTTCGCCCCTCTGTTTTTATAACATTTTAACGTTTTATCGACTTATAGCCCTACTTTCAGGCTCGATTATCTCTTTACGTTGAATGCGCCCATCTGAGGATATACTGCGCTGTCGCCGAGTTCTTCCTCGATCCTTAAAAGCTGGTTGTACTTCGCAACTCTCTCCGAACGGCTGGGTGCGCCCGTCTTGATCTGGCAAGTGTTGAGAGCGACGGCAAGGTCTGCGATAGTGGTGTCGGCGGTTTCACCCGAACGGTGAGAAGTTACTGCCGTGTAGCCCGCTTTGTGAGCCATCTTGATAGCTTCCAAAGTCTCCGAAACGGAGCCGATCTGATTGAGCTTTATCAAAATAGCGTTACCTGCGCCGAGCGAAATGCCCTTGGAAAGACGTTCGGTGTTAGTAACGAACAAGTCGTCGCCGACGAGCTGAACTTTGTCGCCGAGCTCTTTCGTCATGAGCTGCCAGCCTTCCCAGTCCTCTTCGTCAAGACCGTCCTCAATGGAGATGATGGGATATTTTTCAACGAGGCTCTTCCAGTGAGCGATAAGCTCTGCGGAAGTATATTCGGTGCCTGCCTTGGGAAGCTTGTAGAAGCCTTTACCCTTGGGGCTCTTCCATTCGGAAGAAGCGGCGTCCATAGCGAGCATGAAGTCTTTACCCGGCACATAGCCCGCTTTCTTGATAGCTTCCAAAATGGTTTCGATGGTCTCTTCGTCGCTCGAAAGGTTGGGAGCGAAGCCGCCTTCGTCGCCTACGGAAGTAGCCAAGCCCTTAGCTTTCAAAATGGAAGCGAGAGCGTGGAATACCTCTGCACACCAACGGAGAGCTTCTCTGAAAGTGGGAGCGCCTACGGGCATGATCATGAATTCCTGCGTGTCGACGGTGTTGGTAGCGTGAGCGCCGCCGTTCAAAATGTTCATCATGGGAACGGGCAAGCGGTTGCCGTTGACGCCGCCGAGGAAGCGATAGAGGGGAATGTCAAGGCTGGTAGCGGCAGCTCTTGCTGCGGCTATCGAAACAGCCAAAATAGCGTTTGCGCCGAGGTTAGATTTATCCTTAGTTCCGTCGGCTTTGATCATAGCGGCGTCGACCGCATAGATGTCGCTTGCGTCAAGACCTTCCAACACGTCGTTGATGGTAGTGTTGATGTTTTCAACGGCTTTAAGTGTGCCCTTGCCGTTGTAGCGTTTTTTGTCGCCGTCACGAAGCTCGAGAGCTTCAAATTCGCCGGTAGATGCGCCCGAAGGTGCTGTACCTCTGCCGACGGTGCCGTCTACGAGGTAAACTTCGGCTTCAACCGTGGGGTTTCCTCTCGAGTCGAGAATTTCACGACCGACTACTCTTTCAATTTCCAAATACATAAGATAACTCCTTTTTTTGGATGATTTTTATTTTTCCTTTAATATTTTATCTCTTTTTTATATTATTGTCAATAATTTTCAATACGTTGCGTCAAATTTTAATTTTGGTATAAAAATTTACATAATGGCAATAATGGGCAATGGAGGCGAAAATGTATAATTCCGTATTGAAAACATTATCTCAAATCACGCTTTCCGTGGCGAATTTTATCAACTCGCTGGGAATTTTCTATTATCTTATCCCGACCGCCGTTGCGCTTTTTGCGGCTGTCATGGCGATAATAAACCTTACCTCAAAGAAATTCAACGCCGCCGATAAATCGGCGATATATCAGATCCAACTATGCGTTGCGGCGCTTTGGATAACCTTTATAATTCCGTCCGCCGTAAAACTGCCGCCCTATCGCTTTGCGGAGCAGCTTATGCTTTCGGCGTTTTCGTGGGCGCTGAGCTTTATGTTTTCGGCACTTTTATCCGTCAAAAAACGTGAGCGGAAAGGGCTTACAAAGCGAGATAAACGACTTATAGCCCGACTTACGGCAAAAGACGTGCTACCCGACGTATATGAACTTATGAAGGAAAAAAGCGAGCCTGCCTATGTCAGAAGAGTGGAATTTGTCGGTAAAACCGACGACGATAACTCCGCTGAGCCCGACCTCAACGGCGTAAAAAAGATAATAGGAGCGCTTCGCCGCCACGAACTTACGAGAGAGGAAGAGGACGAACTCGACAAGACGGAAATGGATATAGACAAGTTTTCGTCGAGAACGCCCACCCCATACGAAAGACAGAGTTTCAATTCAAGGCTTTTGAAAATAGTTAAGCTGATGAGCAAATACAGCGTAAGCTGAAATATAATGCGCCCGACGCTAAAAGCGTCGGGCGCAAGCATTATACCAAATATTTTTGTTTCAACGCCGAAATATCGCCGTCGGTAAGCCCGAAAGTCCGCTTACAGTATTCGACAACGCTGCCGAACTTCTGTTTTATTTCCTCGACGACCGTCTGCAAATAAACTCTCTTCAAATTCATATACCCGACGATAATTCTCTTGGTTGTCAGCGACATGGGCACGAAGAACATACCTATTCTGTTCCAGAAAAATTTTCTTTCCAAAAACTTTTTGGAAGCGAGATAGTCCTCATAAATGACCTCTTCGTCCACGCCGAGGAGAGATTCGAGGAGCATACATACTATGCCCGTCCTGTCCTTGCCGCTGTTGCAATGCCAAAGCACGCACCCTTCCTCTTCGAGAAGAAGCCTGAAAATTTTGCCGATACTCTCTTGCGGCGACTTCTCGAACACGATACTGCGGTAAGTATCTATCATATACTTGTCGAAATCGCTGCCGTAATCGTCCCTCAGCCTTATGCCTTCCCTCTTCATCGTCTTTAAGGTAGAGCCTTCGGAAACGGGCTCGCTCGTAGGCGTGGTGAGGACTGTCCACCAATGGTTGAGGCTCTCTCCGATAACGGTGTCGGGGTGAGCGTCCCTCTCGAATTTCACCCTTAGATCAATCACGTTCGTGATCTTGTAGCCGTCTAAAACGTCGAGCGTCTTTTCGGGGAGCTTGTACAGTCTGCCGCTTCTGAGCAGTTTTCCGCTCGCTATCCTCTTTCCGTCCGAGGTGGGTAATCCGCCGAGATCACGGGTATTTTTAAGTTTTTTTGCCTTTATTCTATCAATTATCATAATTTCAACACTTACTGTTTGGGTACGACCGCAAAGAAAACGAGTTCTTCGTCATAGTCGTTGATAAGACAATGCGAATATCCTTTGGGGCAAATCGACACGTCGCCGGACCGAAGAATTTCCATTTCGCCGTCACATATAGATTTAGCCGTGCCCGACAGAATATAAATAGTTTCGCTGTCAATGGTGTGAGCGTGAAGCCCAACCGAACAGCCCTTTTTCACCCTGCCCTTAATGACGGTAACGCCCTTGTATTCCGTCTTTTTGAGGTCTACCGAGCCGTTGCCGCCGTTGAAATTGACGAATTTGTTTTCGTCTATCTTAGAAAAATCTATCTTCATACTGCAAGCTCCTTGGGCGCTTTGTTTTTATACGTCGTAAACCTTATCGTGTAGCCGTTGGTTTCTATCGGCTCGCTTTCGTAAACGAGTTCGAAAGCCTCGTCTTTGTCGAGGTCGTCGAAAAACACTTCCGCTTGCCCGTCGGCGTCGACTTTGGTAACGAGAATTTCCTCGCAATAATAAAGCATCGTGTGATAAAACATTGCGCCGCCTATCACGAATGCGTCGCCGCCCTTTTTAAGCTCGTCGAACAAACTCGTCAAGTCGTGAACGGCTATTGCCCCGTCTATCACCGTACCCTCGGGGCAAAGGACGATATTTTTTCTGTTCGGAAGCGGTTTTCCGCCGGGGAATGACAAGAGCGTGTTATAGCCCATACAGACCGTTGCGCCCGCCGTCTTTTCTCTGAAAAACTTCATATCCGCCGGAATTTTAAAGAGAAGATC
Source organism: uncultured Eubacteriales bacterium (assembly GCA_902766475.1). Classification (GTDB taxonomy): domain Bacteria; phylum Bacillota; class Clostridia; order Christensenellales; family Borkfalkiaceae; genus UBA10281. Next base: position 7,307 of record CACXDQ010000186.1, on the reverse strand, counting down.
GTTCTTTTTCCCTATCCCCCACTTATTGTCGACGGCAACTATCGCCCTTATCATACGGCGACCTCTAATCTCTTGGAAAGGGGCGTCGCCTCGTAACCTTCGAGCGCAAAGTCGTCTACGGTGAAGTCGTAAAAATTCTTGATTTCGGGATTCATGATAAATTTGGGCGCCGGATATTCGGGGTTTGAAAGCATCTCCTTTACCGACGGAATATGTCTGTCGTAAATGTGAGCGTCGGCAATGACGTGGACGAGTTCGCCCGCCTTCAAGCCCGAAACTTGCGCAAACATCATGAGAAGCACTGCGTACTGCATAACGTTCCAGTTGTTTGCGACAGCCATGTCGTTTGATCTCTGATTTAAAATGCCGTTGAGCCTGTCGCCCGTAACGTTGAAAGTCATGGAATAGGCGCACGGATACAAATTCATCTCGTGAAGGTCGGCAAAGTTATAGATATTGGTCAAAATTCTTCTCGAAGCGGGGTTGTGCTTCAAATCGTAAAGCACTCTGTCCACCTGGTCGAATTCGCCCTCGGGGTATTGGTGTTTTACGCCGAGCTGATAGCCGTAAGCCTTGCCGATAGTGCCGTCCTCGCCCGCCCAGCTGTCCCATATATGTGAATGCAGATCGCTTATCTTATTGGATTTTTTCTGCCAAATCCATAAAATTTCGTCGACGGCGTTCTTAAAACCCTGCTTTCTGAGCGTCATAATGGGAAATTCTTTGGAGAGGTCGTATCTGTTTACTATACAGAATTTTTTTACGGTATGCGCCGGCGTGCCGTCGAGCCACTTAGGGCGTACTTCACGGTCGGTATCCCACACGCCGTTTGCGAGAATGTCCTCTACGTTTGCTCTGAAAACCTTATCTGCGTAACTCATACTCTCTCCTTTTCGCCTCTTAAAATGCTTTTGCTAAAAGGCGTCTTTGATATTTTTCTTCCACCGCCGAGCCATAAAACGGCATTTTATCGGCGTGGGAATGATCTTTTGCAAAAAATAATTGATTTTATTATACAGCCCCGGTACTTTGAGCCGCTTGTTTTTATATAGCGCTTTCATCGCCTTTTTCGAAACGAATTCGGGTGATTTTGAGGACAGCTTTGCCGTTATGCCCTGCCTTTTTATATCCTCTTTGATATCTTCTCTCGTCGGTATCGAGCCGGGGACAAGCACGGTAACGCCCACGTCTTTTTCCTCGTAATAAAGCGCCGTAAAAAAGTTTAAAACCGCCGCTTTTGTCGCAGAATACACGGCGAAATAGGGCATAGGCATTATTCCGCACATACTCGACACGGCTAAAATTTTAAGCTCTTTCCCTCTCCTTTTGATAACGCCGAGAGAAAGGGCGATAGCCGCCTCCGCATTGAGCCTTATCTGAAAGAGGAGCTTTTCGTCGGTATAATCTTTAAACGGCTTGCGAATGTCCGCACCCGCAACGTTCAAAAGAGCGCAAAACCTGACGCTTTTCTCGTCCGCAAACTCAAACAGCGCACTTCTCTCCTCTTCTTTCGTGAGGTCGGCTTGAAAGGTGATTATCTCTCCGAATCTGCCCGAGCTTTCAAGCTCTTTCTTAAATGCCGAAAGCCTCTCTTTATCCCTCCCGAGAAGAAATAAATTGCTGTTTTTCGGGCAGCTTTCCGTCAATGCTTTTCCGAGCCCGCCCGTTGCGCCGCTGATGAGTATATATTCCATAAAAACCCGCCTATAAGTCGATCAAAGCGTCTTTTTGGTATGAACGAAGTTGCCCACGATCTCGTTTACGGACGATAGGTACGCAAACGTTTCGGGGTATTTTTTAACTATTTGCTCGAAGTCGACGATCTGATTTTTATTGACGACGCAGATTAGTAGGCTCTTGTCCGAATGGGAGAACATACCCTTCGCCTGAACGACTGTCGCCGTATGTTTGAGCCTTTCTATTATCTCTTTGGAGATCTCTTCGGGGTGCGAAGTTACGACCTCGAATTTGAGTGCGTTTTTCGTACCTTTAAGTATAATATCGCCCACGCTCGACGACAACAGACAATACACAAGGCAGAGTATTACCGGCTCTAAATTGTACTTGCCGTTTTCTGCGTAAGCGAAGAACGAAAGCACGGCGACAACGCTGTTCAAACCGAACATCACCCACATTATGTTGAGTTCGGGGTGGCGGACCCTCACGAGCCTCGCAACGATATCCGTACCGCCCGTACAGCCGTTCGCCTTAATGACAAAACCGTAGATAACGCCGCTTATCGCACCCGAAGCGACGGGCGCTAAAAGCTTGCTTAAATCGGACGAATAGACGAATCTCGAAAGGTCTATAAGCCCCTCGGTATCTCCGTTGCCGTTTTTAAAGACGACGGACGTCAAAAGCGAGTAAATAAGAACGAAAACGAGCGTTTTTATCGAGAAATCTTTCCCGACGAAAATAAACGCAAATACTATCAGCGGAACGTTGATTATGAGCGAGAAATAACCGAACTGAAAGTTAAAGAGATGCTGAATTATCGTCGCAATACCGTTTATGCCGGCAGGTGCGAACGAATTGCTGAAAATAAGTATTTCGTAGTTGAGCGCAAGCGTTATCGCCGTAATTATGACAACTAGGTAGTCGGCGACCGCCTTATATACCGTCTTGCTCAAATTTCATCCCCCTCGGCACGGCGTGGAAATATTTGCCGCCGAAGCCGAAAAAACGATTTTAAAAGTGCTTTTATAAATATAAAAATGCGTGTTTATCGACTTATAGCCCGTCTAATGCTTTACAGTCGGCTTTTTCTCGACCTTTACTTTATTGCCGTTTTCATCTAAAACGTAGGTGTTGTCGAGCTGGGCTTTAAGCCCGCCGATAACGCTGTCGATATATTCTCTTCTGAGCTTTTGCTGTTCGGCTTTTTCCTCGTCGTTAAGCCCTTCCTCACGCTGTTTTTTGGCAAGGAAGTTTATCCTATCCACATCGGGCATATCGTTACCTCATTTCGACGCCCAATCTGTGTTGAAGAGCGCCTCAAATTCTCCTGACAAGCTAGTCGACGTCGGCGTTTTCAAGCGCCTTTTCGTCCGAGCCGAAAGTGATGGTGTATGCGAGGCTCTTCTTGCCCTCGCCCACCTGTGCGCCCGTATAGACGTCGAAAAGCTCTATGCTTTTTACCGTTCCCTTAGCCGAGGAAATAATGGCGTTTTCTATCTCGCCGCTCGTCATTTCCATGGGTGCGACGAGCGCTAAATCTCTGACTACGAACGGGAATTTCGGAAGAGGCTCGAACCTCATTGCGCCGTCGAAATGCTTTTTGAGTGCGTCGTAATTTATCTCCGCAACGAAAACTTTACATTCTATATCGTATTTTGCCGCCGTTTCGTAAGTTATCTGACCGAAGTTGCCTATCACTTCGCCGCCGAGCTTGATTTTAGCCGAAACGCCGCTGTGAAGGTAAGACTTTTGCGCCCTCTCCGTAAGGTCGAATTTAAGCCCGAAGTAGTCGGCAATAGTTTCGATAGCGCCTTTGAGCGTAAAGAAATCTTCCTTTGCGCCGAACGCAGCGATCGCAAGGTGCTTTTCGTCCGTCGGGAAGCCCTCGGTGGGGAGATAGGTGTTAGCTATCTCGAAAATTCTGCCTTCTCCGTTGCCCCTCTTTAAGTTTCTCGACGCCACTGCGAGAAGTGAAGGTATCATCGTCCTTCTCATCACTTCGTAATTGTCGCTTATGGGGTTTTCGATGATTATCGTGTTGCCCTCGTCCGCACCTTCGGGAAGGTCGAGCGCCGCAACGTCTTTCTTCGAATAGAACGAATATGTCATCACTTCGCTGTAACCCTGACCGCAAAGTGCTCTTTTAAGCCTCAATTCGTCCTTTTGTTCCTTGCTGTAACCGCCGGCGGTACTGGAAGCGTCTTTCAAAAGCGTGGGCACGATATGCTCGTAACCGTACATTCTTATAACTTCTTCCGCAAGGTCGGGGTAGCCGAATACGTCCTCTCTGTAAGGGGGAGCGACGGTAGTTATCTTCTCGCCGTCGACCTCGACGCCGAAACCGAGTTTTTTCAGAATATTTATAATAACGTCCTTGGGTACGTCGATGCCCAGAACGCCGTTTATCTGTCCGAAAGTAGTGGAAACGCTCTTGTTTTCTTGTTGTTTGCCGGCTGAAACGTCGGTATGCGCCGCCGTTACTTTCCCGGCTTTGAGTTCGCATACGAGGTGAAGCGCCCTCTTCATCGCAAGTTCCGTCGTGTATTCGTCTACGCCCTTTTCAAAGCGCTTTGAAGAATCGCTCGACTTTCCGAGCGTCCTCGACGATTTCCTCACGTTGTCCCTTCTGAATTTGGCGCACTCAAATAGCACCTCGTTCGTGCCGTCCTTTATCTCGCTGTTAAGCCCGCCCATAATGCCCGCGAGCGCAACGGGCTTGTCCCCGTCGCATATAAGCAGATTTTCGCTCGTCAAAGTACATTCCTTTTCGTCGAGCGTAACGATCTTTTCGCCGTCCGCCGCCCTTCTTACAACTATCTCCCTTCCGGACAGATCATTCATGTCGAACGCATGCATGGGCTGTCCCATTTCAAGAAGGACGTAGTTGGTTATGTCGACGATATTGTTTATGGAATTAAGCCCGCAAAGCGCAAGCCTTCTCGAAATGAGGCGGGGCGATTTTTCTATTTTGACGTCCTTTATTAGGTGAGCGATATATCTCGGGCAGAGGTCGCCGTCTTTAACGGTAACCTTTACGTCGTCGCAGCTTTTTGTAACTTCGAAATCGACAGACGGCTCTTTGAGCGGTTTATCGAGAACGCAAGCTATCTCCCTCGCAATGCCGAAAACGCTCTGACAGTCGGGGCGGTTGGCAAGCACGGAGATGTCAAAGACGTAATCTTCCAGCTCCAAAAGCTCCTTGACCTCTTCGCCGAGGGGGAAATCTTCCTTGAAAACGAGTACGCCGTCGAACGAAGCGCCCTCGTAGAAGTTATCGTCAATACCTATTTCCTCGCCGCCGCAGAACATTCCGTAAGACGGCTCTCCACGGAGATTGCCGTTAAAGATTCTGTCGCCGTTAGCGAGCGTTGCGCCGTCGACGGCGACGGGAACAATATCCCCGACCTCGACGTTTTTGGCGTTGGTTATGATTTGAAGCCTGCCGTATTTGCCGGCGTTTACTTGACAAATTCTCAGTTTTTCGGCGTTGGGGTGCTGAGTTATCTCCTCTATCCTACAAGTTACTACCTTGTCCAACTTGTCGCCGTATTTTATTACTTGTTCTACCTCGAAGCCGCAGTCGAACAGCTTTTTTTCAAGCTCTTCGGGCGTAACGGTTATATCGACGAAATCTTTGAGCCAACTTAAAGGTGCTAACATCTCTCTTCCCTCCTTATTCCTTGAACTGTTTGAGCGCCCTTAGATCGCCCTCGTAGAGAATGTGAATGTTGTTGATGCCGTATTTAAGCATGGCGATACGGTCTAAGCCCAACCCGAATGCAAAACCGGTGTATTTATCGGGATCCAAACCGCAGTTTTCGATGACTTTGCGGTTTACAATACCGCCGCCCAAAATCTCTATCCAGCCCGTGCCTTTGCAGAGCTTACAGCCCTTGCCGCCGCATTCGAAACAGCTGACGTCCACTTCGACCGACGGCTCGGTAAACGGGAAAAACGACGGGCGGAATCTCGTCTTTGCGCCCTCGGAAAACATCTTTTTTACGAGTACGTCGAGCATGCCTTGAAGGTCGCACATCGTGATGTGCTTGTCGATGACAAGCCCTTCCATCTGGTGGAACATGGGCGAATGGGTTGCGTCGTCGTCGGCACGGTAAACTCTGCCGGGGATAAGCACTTTAAAGGGCGGCTCAACCGTCTTTAAGGTGTGTATCTGTCCGGGCGAAGTGTGCGTTCTCAGCATTAAATCGTCGTTTATATAGAAAGTGTCCTGCTTGTCCCTCGCAGGGTGTTCTTTGGGCGTGTTCAAAGCGGTAAAATTGTAGAAATCGTCCTCGATCTCACGGGTTTCCGAAACTTTGAAGCCCATTCCGGCGAAGATGTCTATGAGCTGACCCTTTACGACCGAAACGGGGTGAAGCGAGCCTTCGCCGCCCCTCTTTGCCGGCATCGTGATATCTATCTTTTCAGCCTCGTATCTCGCCTGTCTTTCGAGAGCGGAGATCTCGCTCTCCTTGTTTGCAAAAGCCTCGGTAGCCCATTCTTTAAGCTCGTTAATGACTTTGCCGAGCTTAGGTCTGTCCTCTTTGGGCGCCTTGCCGAGCTCCTTCATAAGGGCGGGTATCTCGCCCGTCTTGCCGAGGATATATTTAACTTTCAATTCAAAGAGGATCTTGCTCGTCTTTGTGGCGGCGACCTCTTTTTCTATCCTCTCTTTTATCTCTGCTATTTTCTGTTCCATTTCTATCTTTTCCTCTCAGAAAGAAGTACATTCGTAATAAGTATAACAGATTTGACTTATAAAGTCAATTTTTATACCGCACTATAAAAAATTTTCCGCCTCTTTTGCGGTCAAAAAAAGAGGGCTATGCGCCGCCGCCGTGTTTCGGCGGCGGCGCATAGCCCTATAAACTTCGGTTTTCCCGTTAAACGTCATTTTAAAAGCGGGCGGCTTTTGCCGCCCGCCGAATATTTTATCTCGAAAGTTCCGCAATGAGTTTTTCCGTCTTTTGCTTGGGAACAGACTCGTCATAATGGGCGTTAATCGACTTATAGCCCACTTTATCGCCCTCAATCTCCACTATCCCGAACCTCGCCGTGTCGGGGAAAAGGTAGTTTCCGCAAGTGCCGAAATTGAGGTAATATTTGCCGCCAATATCGTGCGTAGAGCCGGTGTGTTCGTGCCCGAAGAGAAAAATATCCCCGTTCATACCCGAAAACAGCTCTTTTACTTGCTCTTCCGTGGGCAGATATATGAGATCTTTAAACCTTCCGCCCTTGCCCCTCGGGTAATGCACGCACACGATCTGTTTCCCGAAAACGGTGAACGAATGATAAAATTCAAGCCCCTTCAAAAACTTTTTCGACGCACCCGACAGCTGTTTTTGTTGCCAGATAAACATTCTTCGCTTTATATCGCCGTTGTCTATCGGCACGAAGTCGGATACCGCAAAGTTGTCGTGATTGCCCCTCACGAACACGGCGTTTTTTATCGAACTCACGAGGCTTACGACCTCTTCGGGGTATGCTCCGCCGCCGACGAAATCGCCGAGAAAAACGATTTTATCGGGCTTATAACTCTCCGATTCCCTCAAAGCCGCTTCGAGAGCAGGGAGATTTGCGTGTATGTCGGCAATAACCGCAATGCGATACGCCTTGCCGCTTATCCCGTC
>CACXDQ010000185.1 GCA_902766475.1 uncultured Eubacteriales bacterium | reverse complement strand
GGTTTGGCGATGTTTATCGAAGAATAGTCGATACAGATCGTCTTTCCCTCGCCTATATCGGCAGAGCCGTAAGCCCCGCCCTCTCTCTCTATTTTTGCAAGGGTTTCTAGAATAAGCGCCTTTCTGTTCACTCTGAAATTGAGATAGCCGTTCACCGCCTCGCACGAGGCGATGACCTCGTCCGTTTTATAGGCGGAAGCGAGTTCTTCGGCGATAGCGACGGGAGATTTTCTCATCACCTTGGCGAGCTTGAAACACGGCAAGGCGTAATCGCCCATATTCTTTTCGGGCGGAACGGTTATCGCCGCCGCCAATTCCTCTTGTGAAACGCCTTCGCACGCAAGCTTAGACGCAATATAATTTCTGTAATCCATAATGTCCCTTTTAAATTTTTCTTATATTTATTTTAACACAAATTTAAAAATACCGCAACAAAAGAATTGAATAAATCGAGAGTTTGTTGTATAATAAGGGTGAAAATAAATTTTACTTACGTTTTTTCGGAGATTTTAATATGAAATTAGGTGTAGTGGGGCTTCCCAACGTCGGAAAGTCAACCCTCTTCGACGCAATAACCCACGCAGGTGCGCAAGCCGCAAACTTTCCGTTCTGCACGATAGAGCCGAACGTAGGCGTGGTAGCCGTTCCCGACGAGCGGCTCGCAAAGCTCGCCGCCCTCTATAACTGTAAGAAGATAACGCCCGCAACGATAGAATTCGTAGATATAGCCGGGCTTGTCAAGGGCGCTTCAAAAGGCGAAGGCTTAGGAAATAAATTCCTCGCTCACATAAGGGAAGTTGACGCCATCGTCCACGTCGTGAGGTGCTTCGAGGACGAGAACATAACTCACGTCGAGAACAGCGTAGACCCGATAAGGGATATAGGCATCATCAACTTAGAGCTTATCTTAGCCGACATGGAAAGCGTTCAGAAAAGGTACGACAAAGCTTTTGGAATGATCAAGTCGGGCGACAAAAAATATAAGATAGAATCTGATCTTTTGAGGAGAATACTCGACCGCTTGGAAGAGGAAAAACCCGTGAGGGGAATGGATTTTACCGAAGAAGAACAAAAGTACGTCGACGGGCTGTTTTTGATAACGAGCAAGCCCGTCATCTACGCCGCAAACATTGCCGAGGCGGATATGGGAAAAGCCGACGACGAGATTCCTCTCGCCGTAAAGGTGAAAGAATACGCTAAGGCGGAGGGCAGCGAAACGCTCGTTATCTGTGCGAGGACGGAAGAGGAAATTTCCGAACTTCCCCCCGAAGAAGCGGCGATGTTCCTCGAAGAGCTGGGGCTTAAAGAGAGCGGGCTCGACAGGCTCGTCAAAGCCTCGTATAAGCTCCTTGGGCTGATAAGCTTTCTTACCGCCGGCGAGCCGGAAACGAGGGCTTGGACGATAAAAGAGGGCACGAAAGCTCCTCAGGCGGCGGGAAAGATACATACCGACTTCGAGAAGGGCTTTATCCGTGCCGAGTGTATAGACTGGCAGCTGCTCCTCGAATGCGGCAACTACACCAAGGCGAAAGAACTCGGCAAAGTGCGTTCCGAGGGCAAAGATTACGTCATGAAAGACGGCGACGTAGTGCTGTTCAGATTTAACGTTTAAGGGTAAAAATGAGCTTAAATTGCTTTTTTCGGTTGGTTTTTGTTAAAATTGCGAAAAAAATTTTTAAAAATGGAAAAAACCCCTTAAAAACAGTTTACAAATTTATTTAATATGTCTATAATAATTCCGCTACGGTTAGCCGTGGCGGTTTTTTGTAACACATTAAAACCTTGAAATATATATTGATATGGAGGAGTGTAAGATGAAATACGTTAAATGCCCCCGCTGCGATCTCAACTATATGAAAGAGGACGAGAAGTATTGCGACGTCTGCAAAGCGGAGCTTAAAATAGGCACTATCAGATTTGCCGCTCTCGACGACGATGAACAAGAACAACTTCTCTGCCCTATATGCAAGCGCAATCTGATGGATTACGGCGAAGAGATGTGCCCCGAATGTAAGGAAGAGGCACAGAACAAGGCGGCTATCGAGCCGGAAGCCGAGGTCGATCCCGAAAACGACGAGGGTTGGAGAAAGTTCCTCGACGAGGACGAGAAGGAAGCCATTTCCAACAAGGGCGACAACGACGAAGAGATGATCTCCCTCTCCAAGCTCGAACAGGAAGAAGCAGACGAGCTTTTCGACGACGAAGAGCCTGAGGACGACGACGAATTCTACAACGACGAAGTCGAGGACGAAGAGGAAGAGGACGATTTCCCCGTGGGCGACGAAGAAGATTACGACTACGACGAGGACGAGGAAGAAGAAGAGGACGACGAGGACGACCTTTAAAACTCTTGCCGAAAACTCGGCGGCGCAATGCGTTTTTTACGCAAATTGCGACAAAGACAAAATTATACGATGCGGCGGCGAACGATTTTCGTTCGCCGCCTTTACGTTCCGAGATTTTCGCCGTTTACCAAACGGAAAAACCGAACGTGAAAATTTGATAAAGCGCTCGTTTAAAAATTTTTTTTACGTCAATAATCAAAGTATGATAAAAGTAGTAAAAAATATTTCGAGCGTAAAAGAACAGATAAAAAGCTATATCAACGAGGACGTAAACGTAAAAGTAAACCTCGGCAGAAACAAGTTCGTGAGCTACACCGGCAAGGTTACGAACATCTACCCCGCCCTCTTCACCGTTCTCCCATACGGCGATTACGACGGCAAGACGAGCTTTTCCTATTCGGAAGTGATGTGCGGCGCAGTGAGCGTCAAAAAACAAGGTTAAAAGGTATTTTAAAAGAGCCGCCCGACAATTTCGTCGGGCGGCTTCACATATAAAAATCATTTTTCGCCGATCTTTCGCCTTATATGTAACTCTATCGTGGAAATCGCAAAGGTCGCCGCATACATGCCTATTATCACGACCGGCACGAGATACATTCGCCCTCCGAACGTAAACCCGTAAAAATCGGGCCAGCCGCCGTTCTCTTCACCGATAAACACGACCATTATAAAATACACTATCGAATACAAAATAGTCGGTATTATCCCGAAAAGGCTGTCTTTAAGCTCAATATCTCCGCCCCTCTCAAACCAGAGATAGGAAACTATCGCCGCAATGGGGTTTATAAGGTGAATGAAAAAGCAATTTTCCTCGAAGAGGAACAAAAAGCCCATGCCGAGCGCCGAAGCGTAGGGCGCAAGGAAAAACACGACGGTTATTTCTTTAAAGCATTGCTTTACGCCTACGATATTGATTGCGACAGCCACTATGTTTACGGCAACCATCACGCCATTATACACTTCGTCGCTCATTCCTACGGTATCTTTTAACCAGTTACCGTATCCGAGCGATTCCTGTGCTTCTGCCGTCGCAAATGCCACGCACGCGGCTCCTACAGCCATAGCGATGATTCCGTATACAGGATTACACGAAAGAAACTGCGCGCCTATCATAATCGTCTGCACGCCAAGCGTTGCCGTTCCCATTGCGCCTGCTAACTGTTCGCTGAATATCGCTCCTACCAACGTGCTGATACCGGAAACGATAAAAAACTGCAGCCCACAAAAATTGCAAGCCGCAGAAAATATTACTTAATATTTTTTTGTGTAAAATGAAATACCTTACTTCCGTTTTTGTTTTCAATGATGTTCTTTACAGTCTTAATATAATCATCTTTTGCAGAAATGAAAACATCCAAATGGTCAGTCGGCGTAACAACTATACCTTTTTCCGGATTGAAAAATGAAGCAAAAGTGTTATATCTAAATATAGATTTTACGAATGCTACAATTTCAGATTCTTCAGTAAGTTGTAAAACAGAGCTATGATTACCATCAAAAACATTATTATCTCTCAATATTTGATTTAATGAGGGAGCCACTTTCTTGTTGGTTATCCATTTGTCACCATAATTAAAGACATAAACCTCTTGAAATTCCCGAAATAGTTCCAGCATAATACCTATCAATAACTTTTCTTTCCTAAAGTATAACTGAAAATCTTTTTTATCGAACGTAGTATAGCGCAAGTCTGAGTAAATGACTTTTCCCAGCTTTTTCGACAGATTAATTATTATTTCATTTCCACTTGACTGTGAACATGTGGACAAATTGTAAAAAGTCTTAATGCTACCAATTAATATATCTTTCTCGGTATTGTTCAATATCCTAACCATATATAATTACCACTTATTTTTATTTTTGGGTCCGCCAGGCCAAATTTGGTTTCCATTGAAATCTATCTCTTTAATTTTTACACCTTTTTTATTTGACACATCCCAATGATCCTTGTGTAGCATATCTTTTTTCCACACATTTCCATTTTTATCACGCCAACCTTGTCCATTTTTAAGTTTTGTAAAATCATCCGGTGCAGTCTCAGGAGTTCCACACATATTATGTACCAAAACATTAGATTCAGAAACAAAATAGGTATGGAAATCCGCAACTTCAAAGTTGTAGGTCGTTTCAGGCGATTCAAGCTCTTCAATTTTTACCGAGACTATTATACCATATTTACCGTCAGAAAGCAACACTTTATCGCCTGATTTCAACTTGCACGCAGATACCCACTTTTCAGAAAGCATAATATAACTCTCGTGTTCTTGTTTCAAGCCGATTTCTCTGCTTTCGGTATTATTC
>CACXDQ010000184.1 GCA_902766475.1 uncultured Eubacteriales bacterium | reverse complement strand
TTTTTAGAGCCCGAAGGCTACGACACCAACGAAATTTACGTTCAAGGAATGTCCACTTCAATGCCCCACGACGTACAAAAAGCCATGTATAGGTCGATTAAAGGGCTTGAACATTGCGAATTTACACGTTACGGCTACGCCATCGAATACGACTGTATCGACAGTTTAGACCTTCTTCCGACGCTCGGGTATAAGAAGATAGACGGCATATATACCGCCGGACAGATAAACGGCACGAGCGGCTACGAGGAGGCGGCGGCGCAAGGGCTTATCGCCGGAATAAACGCCTCTATGTATCTTCAAGGTAAAGAGCCGCTTGTCTTGCGCCGTGACGAGGCGTACATAGGCGTTTTGATAGACGACCTCGTCACGAAAGGCACCAACGAGCCGTACAGAATGATGACTTCGAGAGCGGAATACCGCATATTTTTAAGGCAGGACAACGCCGACACACGCCTTACGGAAAAGGGGCGCAAAGTCGGGCTTGTGACGGACGAGAGATATGAGAGATTTCTTCGCCGCAAAGAGATGATAAAGAGCCTTACGGAAGAGATTTCCGTAAATATGCCCCCGAAACAATGCGAAAACTTCGTTCTCCGCTACGGCGGAAACGAGCTTAAAGGCGGAATAAGCGTCGCAGACATGATAAGGCGAAACATTCCGTTAAAAGACATTATGGACGAGTTCGGGCTTTTCAAAAACTACCCTTACGACATCTTGGAGAGAGTGGAAACGGACACGAGATACGAGGGGTATTTAAAGAAGAATTACGAACAGATAGAAAAGGCGCAAAAGCTTGAAGAAAAGGCTTTGCCCGAGGATATAGATTACTTTAAGATAACGGGGCTTCGTGCCGAAGCGCAGGAAAAGCTTGCGAGGATAAGACCGAGAAATTTAGGTCAGGCAGGCAGGATTTCGGGCGTAAACCCCGCCGACGTCGCCGTGCTAATGGTATGGCTTAAAAGATAGTTATGGAAGAGAATAAAGAAAACAAGCAAAACGTGCCGAAAGATAATAAAGCGCCCGCGAAAAAGCCCGCCAAAAAACCCAACAACGACGAGTTTAAAAGGCGTTATTTCGACTATTACGACGACATCAAGATAAGCGATCGGCAGGACTGGTAAAATGGCTGAACTGATAGTTACAAACACCGCAGTAAGCGGTCAAAAAGGTGGTTTTATCGACCTATACGCCGACTTTTGCGATAAAAAGAACTTCACGTTCATCGCCGGACCTTGCGCCGTGGAGAGCGAAAGGCAGATAATGGAGATCGCGAAAGAACTCAAAAAAACGGGCGTTAAATATCTCCGTGGCGGAGCGTTCAAGGCACGCACGTCGCCCTATTCTTTTCAAGGCTTGGGCGAAGACGGGCTGAAACTTCTCGTAAAGGCGGGTAAAGAGTACGGCTTAAAGACGGTATGCGAGATAACCGACCAGAGAAATATCGACCTTTATAGTGGCGTTGACGTATTGCAGATAGGGGCGAGAAACATGCAGAATTTCCCCTTACTTCTCGCCGTTGGAAAGACGGACAAGCCCGTGATTTTAAAGAGGGGGTTTTCAAACACGATAGAGGAGCTTTTGTCGAGCGCCGAATACATCTTTTCGGAAGGCAACGACAAGGTGATACTTTGCGAGAGGGGCATAAGGACGTTTGAAAAGGCGACGAGGAACACCCTCGATTTAGGCGCCGTCGCATACCTGAAAAAGATGACTAATCTACCCGTCATCGTCGATCCGAGCCACGCAACGGGCATAGCCTCGCTCGTCGAGCCGACTTCGCTTGCTGCGGCAGCCGTCGGAGCGGACGGGCTGATGATAGAGGTACACTCTCACCCGTCGGAAGCTAAAAGCGACGGAAAGCAAGCTATAACGCCGAGCGAGTTCGCCCGTTTAAGCGAAAGGGTAAAACTCGTCTTAGGCGCAATTTCAAGGAAGTAAAGTATTATGAAGAGCTTTACCGTAAAAACCGCAGTTAAAAGCGAAGTGATAATAGAAAAAAACTTTTCGGGGCTTTTAGGTGCGATAAAAAAAATTTTCAGGGGCAAAAAAATCGTCATTTTGTGCGACGACAACACTATGCTCTTGTTTTTTTCTGCGGTAAAGGACAATTTGCCGAGTGCGACCGTTTGCCCCGTTTACGTAAATGCGGGCGAAAAGTCAAAGAGCGTTGAAACCTACGCCAAAGTGATACAAGACCTTTCTAAGTACGGCGTTACGAGAAACGATCTGCTTATCGCCCTCGGCGGCGGCGTAATAGGCGATCTGGGCGGTTTTGTCGCCTCGACCTATTTAAGGGGGATAGACCTTATCCAATGCCCCACGACGCTTTTATCGATGGTAGATTCTTCGATAGGCGGCAAAACCGCCCTCAACACGAATTCGGGCAAAAACATCATAGGCACGTTTTATCAACCTAAGCTCACTTATATTGCGCTATGCGCCCTCGATTTCCTTCCCGAAAGGGAGATAAAAAGCGGAATGGGCGAGATAGTTAAATGCGCCCTTTTATCGAACGAAATAACGCTTGAAGATATAGAGAGCGGCAGATACGAAGATCTGATAATGAAGTGCCTAAGATTAAAGGCGAATAAAGTCGAGAAAGACGAGAGGGACGAAAAGGGCGAGAGGATAATACTAAACCTCGGGCACACTTTCGGGCACGCAATGGAGAAACTCAGCGACTTTTCTATCTCTCACGGCGAGTGCGTCGCAATGGGAATATTGCCGATAATCGACCTATCGGCGGCTGTCTTTGGTTTGAGCACAGAAACCGTCAACGAAATGAAAGAGGTTTTATACGCCGCAAAAATAAATTTAAACCGCAGTTTCGACAGAGCGGAACTTTTAAAGCGTATAGCTTTCGACAAAAAAAACGACGGAGAAAAGATAAACTTCGTCCTCTTGAAGGGCAAGGGAAAACCTTGCGTTTTGCCGCTTACGATAGCGGAAGTTAAAGAGGCGCTAAAATGGTAGCACGCATACACCCCTTTTCGGCGAGCGGAACTTTCACCGCACCGCCGTCGAAATCGTCTGCGCAGAGGGCACTCATAATTTCCGCTCTTTTCGGCGAAAAAACGAACGTCTTAAACGTCGGGAACTCTGACGACGTAAACGCCGTTATAGGCTGTTTAAACGCCCTCGGCGCCGATATTTCGCCTTGCGAAAACGGCGTTACGGTAAGCAAAATTCACCCCGACGCAAACAAGATATATAACTTTGATTGCAATGAGAGCGGCGCAACGCTCCGCTTTATGCTCCCAATTGTCGGAGCGCTCGGCTTAAACTCGACTTTTACGGGAAAAGGTCGGCTGCTTTTTAGACCTATCGACGAGCTGATAAAAGCCATGAACGCACACGGCTGCAACGTTGAAAAATACGAAAAAAATATAAAGACGACGGGAAAGCTCACGGGCGGCGAATACGTTTTATCTCAAAACACAAGCACGCAGTTTATTTCGGGGCTTATGCTCGCCCTCTCGACCTTAAACGAGGACAGCAAAATAACCGTTGCGGGCGAAAAGCCCATTTCGGGATATATCCTCATGACCGCCGACCTTCTCAAACGGGCAAATATAGGAATAAATATCCATAATAACATTATAAATATAACACATTTCAACGATGAAAAAATTATGCTCGAAAATTTCGTATGCGAGGGCGATTTTTCGGGGGCTGCGCCCCTTCTCGCACTCGGCGGAATAGCGGGCGAAGTTACGGCGTTAGGGCTTGACAAAAACAGCCTTCACCCCGACGGAAAGATATTGGATTTTTTAATTGAGATCGGCGCCGAAGTCGAGGTTGCGGATAGTTTTATAAGGGTAAAAAAGGGGGCTTTGCGCCCTTTTACCGCAAATGCCGAGGCTTGCCCCGACCTCATTCCCGTTTTAGCCGTTTTAGGTGCGGTTTGCGAGGGTGAAAGCAAAATTTACGGTGCAGATCGGCTGAAATACAAGGAGAGCGACAGGCTTTCCGCAATAATAAATTTGCTTACGTCGGCGAACGTAAAGTGTTTTGCAAAGGACAACTCACTTCACGTTTTCGGCGTTAAAACGCCTATGTCGGGGTTTTTCGACTCCTTTTCCGACCATCGCATCGCCATGGCGGCGAGCGTTTTAGCGGCTTGCTGCGACGGCGTTTCGACCATTTCGGACGCCGATTGCGTAAAAAAATCTTATAGAGATTATTTTAAAGATTATATTAAGCTCGGAGGGCGGACGGATGTCGGTATTTAAGGGCGAAAAACTTAAAATCGAAATAACGGGCGGCTCTCATGACGAGGAGATAAAACTTGTAGCCGAGGGCTTTCCGACTGTAAAATACGATGAAAGCTCTTTAAAAAGCTTTCTCAAAAGGCGCATGCCGACAGCGGAATCATACTCCACCTCACGCCGTGAAGAGGACGAGCCGATTTTTGTAAAAGGGCTCGATAACGGACTTATAGGCGGACTTATTGAAGTTATAATCAAAAATAACGACGTTAAAAAAAGCGACTATAACGCCCTTTATGCCAAGCCCCGCCCG
>CACXDQ010000183.1 GCA_902766475.1 uncultured Eubacteriales bacterium | reverse complement strand
GATGACGACGAGGACGAACACGAGCATCACCACCATCACCATGACGATGATGACGATGACGACGAGGACGAACACGAGCATCACCACCATCACCATGACGATGACGACGACGAGGACGAACACGAGCATCACCACCATCACCATGACGACGATGACGACGAGGACGAACACGAACATCACCACCACCATCACCACCACGATGCGGACGAAGTGTTCACGAGCTGGGGCAAGGAAACGACGGCTGAATTCAGCAAGGACAGGCTTGAAGAAATTCTCAAAGTGTTGTCCGACGAAAATTCTTCTCTCGGCGTAATACTGAGGGCAAAGGGCATAGTAAAGGCGAGCGACAACGATAAGTGGTATTATTTCGACCTCGTTGCCGGCGATTACGAGATAAGGACGGGCGCACCCGACTACACGGGCAGACTTTGCGTTATAGGCTCGAAGATCGACGAAGAAAAGATAGAAAAATTATTCTTTAAGGAGTAAGATATGGCAAGGACATTTCCCGCCGTTCTCATACACGGCATACTTGAGAGCGGGAAGACCAGGTTTATAATAGATTCCGTTAAAAACGGAGATTTCGGGGATATAGGCAGGGTGCTTATCCTCTCCATGGAAGAGGGCGAAGAGGAGTACGACGCCAAGGAGCTTGCAAAATACAACGCCGTCGCATACACGTTCGACAGCCAGGAAGAGTTTACCGTCGAGAAGATAAACGAGCTTGTAAAGATAAACAAGCCGCATGCGATTTTCTTCGAGATGAACGAGATGTGGGATATGGAAAAACTTAAATTTCCGCCCTATATTTTGGTGGAACAGGCGTTTACTATCATAGACGCTTCAACTTTCAAAATATATTTCAACAATATGCGGCAAAAGTTTACCGATATGGTAAAAGAGTCTGACGTGGTGATTATGAACAGATGCGAAGAAACGCCCGAAATGGCGGGTTTTAAGCGCAGCCTTAAAATAATCAATAAAAACGCTCAGTTCATTACTCTCGGCAAAAACGGCGAAACGGTGAGTTTCGTTGAGGATCTTCCTTACAAATTGCAGGACGAGATGCCGATTTCCGACGAAAATTTCGGCATTTTCTATATAGATACATTCGACAATCCTTCTCGTTACGACGGCAAGATCGTGGAGTTTGACTGTATAGGCGTAATCGCCGACGAGCTTCCGCCAAACACTTTCGTTGCGGGCAGACCTGCTATGACGTGCTGTGCGAACGACATTCAGTTTATCGGGCACCTTTGCTCGTTTACGGCGGCGCAGAATTTTAAAGACAAGAGCTGGATAAAGCTTAGATCGAGGGTGCATTACGTCCGCATGGAGGGCGAGCAGGATCCGCAATGCGTTTTGGAAGCGCTTTCGATGACGCCTATTCCCGAACCGGCTGAACCGGTCGTAAATTTAACTTAAAATTATTATTTTCAAAAGAGTTGACGGCTTTGTCAACTCTTTTTCATTTTATCTCAAATATCAACAAAATCTCTTTAAAACCGACAGAGAGTATATGTTATAATAATTCATGCGAGGTGAGTTATGGATATAAAATACAGCGTCACAAAGGGCAATTTATACATATATCTTTCAGGCGAACTCGACGAATTCAGCGCACGCATCGGCAAGGACAGGTTAGACGGAATAATCGACGGAAATATAAACGCTCAGAACGTTGTTTTTAACCTATCCAAGCTTACGTTTATGGACAGTACGGGCATCGGGATACTGCTCGGAAGGTACAGAAAGCTGAAAAAGACGGGCACGCCCTCGTTCATTCAAAGCCCGAGCGTGAGCGTAAACAAGGTTTTGCAGATTTCGGGGCTGTATAAAGTAATGCCAAAAATATGATGATCGGAGTGTGTTATGGATAATAAAATGACAATAAAATTCAGTTCTGTATCTGAAAACGAGGCGTTTGCGAGAAACGTTATCGCTTCGTTTTTAATATCTTCCGACCCGAGCGTCGAATGGCTTTCCGACATAAAGACGGCGGTCAGCGAGGCTGTTACGAACGCAATCGTTCACGGCTACCCGAGCGGCGGCGGCGAAGTGGAGATGAAGGCGGAAATAACCGATAAATACTTACATATCGTCGTGTCGGACAAGGGCGTCGGCATAGAGAACGTAGACGAGGCGTTAGAGCCTTTTTACACGACCAAGCCCGATGAAGAGCGTTCGGGTATGGGCTTTACGATAATAAAGACCTTTACCGACAAACTTACGGTCAGTTCCGAAAAGGGCAAGGGTACGACAGTCGATATGATAAAGTATTTTGACGGCGGGGAAGGAAATATTTGATGCTCGGCGCAGAGGAAACAATTTTACACCTAAGAAGAGCAAAACAGGGCGATGCTTCCTCTAAAGAAATTCTGCTTGAAAACAATTCGCTGCTAATCAAAAGCGTTATAAGGCGATACAAAAACAAGGGCGTCGATTACGACGATCTCTATCAGCTCGGCTGCATAGGCTTTTTAAAGGCGATAGAGGGCTTCGACGAGAAATTCGGCGTTGTGTTCTCAACTTACGCCGTGCCGATGATCGTGGGCGAGGTCAAACGCTTCATGCGTGACGACGGGGCGATAAAGGTTTCGAGGGCGATAAAGAGTCAAGCGCAGACGATAAACAGATTTATCGAAGAAAGGCGAAATACGCTCGGCGAAGCTCCGACGGTCGAGGAGATCGCCGAAGCTTTGAATATGTCCAAAGAGGACGTCGTTCTTGCCCTCGACAGCTCGAAAATGCCCCTATCTTTATCCGAGCCGGTGGACGACGACGGGGGAGAAAAGAAGTCTGAACTGATCGACAAGATCCCGTCCGGGAAAAGCGAGGACGACGTCGTGGATAAAATATTGCTTGAAAGCATGATAGAGCGGTTGCCGCCGAGAGAAAGAAAGATCATAATAATGAGATATTACCGTGATAATACGCAGAGCGAGATAGCAAAGGCACTCGGCGTTTCGCAGGTGCAGGTGTCGAGGATAGAGAGTAAAATAATAAATGCGCTGAAATCGCAAATGTGATATTCGGCGTATTTTTTTTACAAAAAAGCCCATATTATCTTCGGTATGAAAAATTGTGATTACGGCTCTACAATATTCGACAGGGACGAATGTATTTTGAAAAAGCCGAAAGAGAGGGTTAAGAAATGAAAGCGCAAAACGTAAATAAAGGCTATCTCGATCTCGTTGCGAGATCGTCGCCGAAAACCAACGAGGCGAGAAGTTTGCTCCACTCGTTCTGGGTGGGCGGCGTCATTTGCGTGATAGGTCAGTTCATAAGATTTATGCTTCAATACGTTTTCGGTATGTATGGCGACGAGCTTGCCGGTACAACTTCCGTCGTGCTTATATTTATAGGTGCGCTTTTAACGGGGCTCGGCGTTTACGACAGAATAGGCAAATATGCCGGCGGCGGCTCGATAGTGCCGATAACGGGCTTTGCCAATTCCGTAGTTTCGCCGGCGATGGAATTCAAGTCTGAGGGCTATATATACGGGCTTGCGGCAAAAATGTTCGTAATTGCCGGGCCGATAATAGTTTTCGGCGTAACCACGAGCGCCGTCGTGGGAATTGTGTATTACGTCATAGGTCTATTCGTTTAAACGATTGACAAAATTCGTATTTTATAGTATCATATAGTCGTGTTAAAACACACGAGGGCTTGATATGTCAAAGAAAAGAGAGCTTCGGCTGTATGATTTTACTCCGCTCCTTGCGGCAATATTTATCGTTTCCTCATTAGTTCTTATCGGCGTTTCGGTAATGATGATAACGGGCGGAACGAAATCTTCGCTCATCGGCGGGATAATTCTCGCAGTAGTTACGGCGCTTGCGATAGGTTATACCGTGTGGGAATTTGTATTCAACCCCGTCATCTTAACCCCCGAAGGCGTCAAGAAAGGCAAAAAGTTCATTGCCGCCGAAAAGGCTAAATTCAAGGAAGAATACAATCTCAGATTCAAGGAAAAGAAGATAGTTTTTTACGATAAGACGCTCGATTTGTCGCCGATGGACGTAAAGGCTTTCGACAAGGCGAGCATAAGCGTTCAAAACGTAAAGGGCTATATCGGCAAAATAAGAAGATTTTACGGCGAGGGCAAAAATGATTGACGAAGAGATAAATAAGGTCGACGACGAGGGCGAAGATTTGGTGAAAGAGGGGTGCGCCGTGCCCACTCATGAGGAGAAAAGGGGCATACCCAAGGGCGAATGTCCCGTATGTCAGACGGAGATATACGACACGAAAAGCCCGTGTCCGAAATGCGGCTATAAGGGATATTTTCCAATAAGCAAACAGCTTGCGATGAGGATCAAAATTCCGCTGTTTATCACTCTTTCCGTGATAGCGGTGGTCTTAATAATCGTTTTAGGCAGAAGATAAGCGCAACCCTTGTCAAAAAAGACAAGGGTTTTTTGTTAAAACAGTGAAAACGACTGCAAAAGCTTGTAAACGCTTGAAAAAAAAGGAGATATATTATATAATTATTTAAAAGATAATTATATTCTACATAGGAATAACTTATTATGGACGATTTAAACAGAAAAGATGAAAATATAGTTGAAAACTTCGGCGGCGGCTTTACGCCCGAAGTTCTGACGCTCCCTATGGTGGCGCTCAGAGGCAAGGTAATAATGCCGTTTGTCGTAACGACGTTCGACGTCGGAAGGGTAAAATCGGTGAACGCCGTAAATCAGGCGGTCAATTCTTCAAATTCGCTTTTATTCGTTTCGGCGCAGACTGACGCAAGAGTGGTCGAGCCGAAAATAGACGACGTATATAAGGTTGGCGTAGTGTGCCGTCTTCGCCATTTAACGCATATGCCCGGCGACAATTACAGGGTGCATATAGAGGCGCTCTATGCGGCTGAAATATTGGATTACGGTGAAGAGGAAAAGTATTTTTCGGTAACCGTAAAGGAGATTTTTCCCGATTTCGGCGATAAGATAGAAACGGAAGGTTATCTCCGTTTCGTCAAAAACGAACTCGCCGTATTCGTCAATTCCTCTCCGAAAGTGGGAAAGGACGTTTTCTCCAACATTTTGGAAACGGAAAACGCAGACGATTTCGTCAACGCCGCAACGTATAATATGACTTTTAAGGAAACGGACAAACAGAGCATACTCGAAACCGTTTCCGTTAAAGATAAACTCAACACTTTCTACCGCTTGCTCGTAAACGAACTTGAAATAAGCAAGTTTGAAAAGCAGATAGCGGACAAAGTGAGGAAGAACGTCGAAAAGAGCCAGAAAGAATATTATCTGAGGGAACAGCTGAAAGTCATTCACGGCGAACTCGGCGACGACGAGGACGAGAGGGAAGAATTAGAGAAGAGGATAAAGGACAAGCATATGCCCGAAGAGGTCGAGCAGAAGGCGCTTAAAGAGCTTTTCAGAATGGGCAAGATGAGCCCTTCTTCTCCCGATTATACCGTTTTGAACACTTATCTTGACTGGCTTTTAGACCTTCCTTTCAACGAAAAGACGGAAGATAACGGCGATTTAACCGTTGCCGAAAACATTTTGAACGAGGACCATTACGGGCTTGAAAAAGTAAAGCAGAGAATACTCGAATATCTCGCCGTTTTAAAGCTTACGGGCAAGATCGGCGGATCGATCCTCTGTCTGTACGGACCTCCGGGCGTCGGCAAAACTTCTATCGCCAAGTCTGTTGCGAGGGCGACGGGCAGAAAATTCGTGAGGATGAGCCTCGGCGGCGTAAAGGACGAGGCGGAAATAAGGGGACATAGAAAGACCTATATCGGCGCTATGCCCGGCAGAATAATGTACGCAATGAAAGAGGCGGGCACGGTTAACCCCGTTATACTTTTAGACGAGATAGACAAGCTTTCGAGCGATATGAGGGGAGATCCCGCAAGTGCGCTTTTAGAGGTCTTGGATCCCGAGCAGAACAAAACGTTTAGAGATAGATATCTCGAAATTCCTTACGACTTGTCGTCGGTAATTTTTATCACTACCGCAAATTCGCTCGACACTATCCCCGCTCCGCTCCTCGACAGAATGGAAGTTATAGAACTCGGCGGATATACGAGAAACGAAAAGGCGGAGATCGCTTCGAGGTATTTAGTCCCCAAGCAGATAGAGAAAAACGGCTTGACGGCAAAACAGATAGAGTTTACGGAAAGCGGCGTTTTCGAGCTTATAGACGGCTATACCCGTGAGGCGGGCGTGAGAAATTTAGAGCGTGAGATAGCGAGCGTAGCGAGAAAGGCGGCGGCTTTATTTGCCTCAAACAAGAGAAAGAAAAAGCTTTCGGTCGACGAGGAAGAGGTCAAAAAACTTCTCGGTGCGGAGAGGTTTTCATATACCGATGAACTTCGGAGCGATGAAGTGGGCGCATGCACCGGGCTTGCGTGGACGGCTGTCGGCGGAACGACGCTTACCGTCGAGGTCGCACTCACAAAGGGCAAGGGCAATATTTTGCTTACGGGAAAGCTCGGCGAAGTTATGCAGGAGAGCGCAAAGATAGCTCTTTCTTACGTCAAGCTGAACGCCGAAAAATTCGGGCTCGATGCAGAGACGTTTGAAACGCACGACGTACACGTTCACGTTCCCGAGGGCGCAACGCCCAAAGACGGACCGAGCGCCGGCGTAACGCTTGCCACGGCGATTGTTTCGGCGTTTACGGGCAAGAAGGTGAGGGGAGATATCGCAATGACGGGCGAGATCACTCTCCGTGGTAAAGTGCTTCCGATCGGCGGGCTTAAAGAAAAGAGCCTCGCCGCATACAGGCTGGGCATAAGAAACGTGATCATTCCCGAAAAGAATAAAAAAGACCTCGAAGAGATACCCGAAAACATTCGCAAAGAGATAAGGTTTATACCCGTATCAACGGCGGAAGAGGTATTTAAAAACGCATTGAGAGGTTAAGCGTATGGTAATAAAAAACGCTACGTTTATAACTTCGGCGGCAAGCCCGTCGCAATTTATAAAGACGGATAAACCCATAATCGCCGTGGTAGGAAAATCTAACGTCGGCAAAAGCTCGTTTATCAACTGTATCGCAAATCAAAAAAAATTGGCGAAAACTTCCGATACGCCCGGCAGAACAAGGCTTGTGAATTACTTTGATTTTCAAGACTTTATCCTTGCCGACCTGCCCGGTTACGGCTATGCGAAGGTTTCCAAAGCCGAAAAGGACAGATGGGGCGCAGTGATGGAGAAATTTTTTTCCGACAGAGCCAACGCTTGTTTCGTGTTCTCTCTTCTGGATATCCGTCATCAGCCGACCGCCGACGACGTTACGATGATAAATTATCTCCACTCGAACGCATTTTCTTTTGCGTTTATCGCCACGAAAGCCGACAAGCTTTCGAGAATGCAAGTAAAAAACAGAGTGAGAGAGATAGCCGACTTTTTAAAGGTAACGCCCGATAAAGTAATAGCCTTTTCGTCGCAGACAAGGCAGGGCAAAGAAAACGTGTTAAGTCGGCTCGACGTCATATTGAACGCACTTAAACAAAGTGAAGAAGATGACGACGAATTGAAGGCGGAAGAATGAGTTTAAAAAAAATAAAAGAGGGCGCAAACGGAATTTCCGTTTGCGCCCTCGGCTTTTAAATTACTTTTTGATTTTTCTTATTTTAATTATTTTGAAACCTATCATAGTTATTATCTCGGCGGGTGCGCCGACGATAAACATCAGCGGATAATACTCGCCCGTCGCAAACGCAAGAATGAAAAATGCGGAGAGGATAACAAGCCAGATAAACAGAGAAACGGATAAAAACGTCAAAAATCTGTTTCCCCACATTGCGCTGAAAATAAACGCCATCATTGCGCAGAGCGGTAGCGGACAAACGAAACAGTAAATTGCGTTTCTTCCCGACGGAATGACCGATTGAAGCACGACAAACGTCGTCGTGGCGACCAAAACGATAGCGACGAGCGTCAAAACAGCTATCCAGAAATGATTTTTTCTCTTTGCTTCCTTGACGTAAGAGGTTTGCTCTATTATAGCTTCCTCGTCGTTGTGCTGTGTTATGAGATAGTCTATTGTAACGCCGAAGAGGTCGGCAATGCTTTTTAAAATGGCAACGTCGGGTATTGAATCGCCTCTCTCCCACTTCGACACCGCCTTGTCGGAATAGTTTATCTTTTCGGCAAGTTCGGCTTGGGTGATCTTGGTTTGCTTTCTGAGGCTTATTAAGTTTTGAGCGAAAAATATCTTTAAATCGTCCACGTTACGCCTTATTCCTTCCGATATATTATAGCACGTTTTTGCCTTAAAATCAATCTTTTTACCCGACAATAGCGTGTGTGAAGTGTGAAATTTTATCGATTTATGCGAAAAGTCAAATCTTTAAAGAAATATAACTATTTCATTGACAAAAACGGGCGTATTTGGTAAAATAATCTCGGTGATAATATGAAATTCGTTGAACTTACGGTAAATACGACGACCGAAGCGCAGGAACTCGTTGCGGACGTCATGTGGAACTATACAAATTACGGCGTTGCGATAAGCGACGTAAAAGATATCGTCGAGCTTATCGACGAGAGAAAATCGACGTGGGACTATATCGACGATGAAGT
Source organism: uncultured Eubacteriales bacterium (assembly GCA_902766475.1). Taxonomy (GTDB): domain Bacteria; phylum Bacillota; class Clostridia; order Christensenellales; family Borkfalkiaceae; genus UBA10281. The sequence continues at coordinate 661 of CACXDQ010000183.1, read as the reverse complement.
GATGAAGAGAATGAACGAAAAAGTTACCCTCGTCAAAGCGTATATCGCTCTCGATATTGCCGACGAAACAATTTCGGCAATAAGGAAAGACCTCGAAGAGATTCGCAAAAATTCCGAGGGCGTCATCGACGTCGGGAGCTTGGAGAGCGTTAAAAGGATAGTCGACGGGGACGACTGGATAGAGATATGGCGAAAGCATTACCGCCCGATGGAATTCGGAAAGGTAGTCGTTTGCCCCGCTTGGATAGACTATGAGCCGACGAAAGATCAGGTCAAAATACTTATCGACAGCAATATGGCGTTCGGCACGGGCGAACATGAAACAACTTCGATGGTGATAGAGCTTATGCAGAGCTATATTTCGGGCGCAAGCACCGTTATCGACGTCGGAACGGGCAGCGGAATACTCGGCATTGCGGCGGCGAAACTCGGCGCCAAACGGGTAGTTATGACGGATATAGACTACGTTGCCGTAAAGACGGCGTTACATAATTGTAAGCTCAACGGCACAGAAAAGGTGTGCGAGGTCGCATTAAATAACCTTTTGGACGACAAGGACGTCGTAGGCGAACTCGTCCTCGCAAACATCACCGCCGACGTGCTTACGGTGCTTTCGAGAACGATAGAAAAAAACGTTTCAAGCGGCGGCGTAATGGTGATG
>CACXDQ010000182.1 GCA_902766475.1 uncultured Eubacteriales bacterium | reverse complement strand
GTTATACCCACTCTCGAAGTGAGGAAGTTTTCGGCGGCGTCTTGAAGAGTTCCGCCGGCGGCATAAGTCATAAGTTCGTCGTAAAGACCGCCCCAGTTGACGTAGTTGCCGCTGTCGTTCTGGAAAAGACCGGATGCGTTTTCGCCGGTGCCGTCGAAGCCCGTGCCCGTATCCTTACTTCTGTAACGCTTGCCGTAAGTGGAAGTAAGCTCGAAATCTCTCGTAAGGTCCTCGAAATTCATTCCGAGAAGTGCGCCGACGAGGAAGCCGATCGTACCCGTTCTGTCGGCACCTGCGTTGCAGTGGAAGTAAACGGGATAGTTTTCCCTCTCGGAAAGACATGTAAATATCTCTTTAAACAAAGGATAATTTCTTCCCGATTTAATGCCGGTATCGTACTGATTGATTCCGACCTTGATATAATTTCTGTCGTTTACGCCGTTTTCGTCCTTAACGCCGAAGAAACATTCGGTCTGATGCTTGCCGTCTGCGCCCGTATCGTCGCCGTCGTTTCTGAGGTCTATCTCGGTCATAATGCCGAGATCCTCTCTCATCTGCCTTATGCCCTCTGCGGTAAGCATGGGGCCGCCGGCGTGCCCGTTGAGCATTGCGCCTCTGTAAAGCATGCCGTAAACTACTCTCTTGTCGTTTTCGGCTACCCAACCGCCCGAATCTCTCATATTCCTTGCGCCGTCGATGGAGATAAACCTTACGGGCTCGGCAAGCGTTCTGACAACGCCGTAATCTACGACCTTTCCGTCTGCGCCCGTGGCTTTCCAGTAATAGTCCGTCTCGGGAACAAGCGTCTTGAAAGTCTTGCTCGTCGTAGCCATATTATATACAATTTCGTCCGAAAATTCTTCGTTCGTCGCCCATTCGAGCGTGTACGGCGCTCTCGACGCCTTAAACGTTAAAGTGTAGCTCTGAACGTCCGCACCGCCGATCTTTTTGAGGGCGGTATATTGCTCCTCTATCGTCTGCGCTTCGAGATACGTCCTTATTGCGCCGGGGCAAAGGTCTACCTCTTTCACCCTCTCCGCAAAATTTAAAACTTCTGGCTCTTCCGGCTCGCTCCCACTGTCCGATTCACCCTCGCTGTCAAGCTCGCCCTCGCTGTCCGAAATACTCTCGTCGTCGCTTTCGCCCGACAAACTATCGCCCGTACTGTCCGTCACGGAAGCCGAAGAAGAGTCCTTATTCGGTTTTGTGCCCGAGCCGCTGCAAGCGGTGAAAGCAAATATTGCGCATAGCGCAAGAATAAGCAGTTTCAAATGATTTTTCATTTTACACCTCTTTATATTTTTCATTATATAAATTATAACATATCCTCGACGCTTTGTCAATTTTTTTTATTTTGCATTAAATAGCATAAATCTGCTCTATAATTGCATTTTCGGTTTAGGTGGTTTAGCGCCGAGCATCGAATAATAAAAACATTCTATCTTGCCGTTATAAAGCTTTCTCTTTCTATCCGCCTTTCTGCCGAACAGCCGCTCGAAATCGTCTACGGGGGTAATCGTGTAAGCGCTCCAATTGTCGAGAGCCGAAAACGCTTTTCCGTAATTTCTGTAAAGCGTTTCGATCTCTTTTCTGCTTGATAGCCGCTCGCCGTAAGGCGGATTTGAAATTATCACGCCGTAAGCTTTTTTGGAAGAGAAGTCTTTGACGTCGGCTCGCTGAAAGTGTATGAGCTTGGCAACGCCGGCAAGTTCAGCATGCCGCCTTGCGAGTTTCAACTGTTTTTCGTCGATGTCAAAGCCGCATATAAACGGCTCGGAGTCGTTGTTTATCTCGCCCCTCGCATCTTCCTTTATATCGTCGAAAATCGACTTATCGGCGCACTTCCAGTGCAAAAAATCAAAATCTCTGTCAAAGCCCGACGGTATGTTGGCGGCTATCCTCGCCGCCTCGATGGGTATCGTTCCGCTGCCGCAGAAAAGGTCGGCAAGCGGCTTTGACGGATTCCACACCGAGAGGTCGATAAGTGCGGCGGCGAGCGTTTCTTTAAGCGGCGCTTCGCCGACAAGCCCTCTGTAACCTCTGCGGTGAAGTCCCTCCCCCGACGTGTCGAGAGATAGAGTAACGAAGTCTTTATTTATTGCGACCTCTATTTTGAATCTGTCGCCGTCCTCGGGCATTTCCGCTATTTTATAATATTTCGTAAGCCTTTGACAAATAGCCTTTTTCGCTATCGACTGCGTTGCCGAAAGTGCGAAGAGCTTGCTCAAAACGCTCTTTGCGGAAACGTCGATCTTGCCGTTTTTGTCTATATATTCCTCAAAAGGTATTTCCGTTATCCCCTCGAAAAGCTCGTCGAACGTTTCCGCCTTGAATTCACCGAGTATTATCTCCACTCTGTTTGCGGTGCGAAGTTTGAGATTTAATAAGCTTATTTCTCTCCAACCGCCGTCAAATACGATCCTTCCGTTTATTGCGGACAAATCGGCAAGCCCCAAAACCTTAAATATTTCTCTCTTTGTAACCGCCTCTACGCCCGAGGCGGTCGTAACACAAATTTTCATAACTAAAATGCGTTTTCTATTAAGTTCACGCCCTCGTTTGTGACCTCGCAAACGGCGAACGACACGTTACATTCGCCGTTCACCATCATATAGTATGCGGCGATCTTTCTGTACTTTTCCTGTTTTTTGTAACCAACGGCGTCCTTCGGCTCGCCATAAGCCTTTCCGCTCCTCGTCTTTACCTCTATAAACACGACGTCGCCGCCCTTTTCCGCAATTATGTCCGCCTCGCCTACGGGAGTAACGTAATTGCGTTTAATCGACTTATAGCCATGCTTTTTGAGATAACGAGCCGCCTTTATCTCGCCCTTTAAACCGAGAAGTTTTTTATAAAAGTCTTTCTGTGTATCGGGCATGCTCCCCTCTCCTTCAATGCGTCTATATGCGCCTTAGTTCCGTATCCTTTATTCTTTTCAAAGCCGTAATAAGGATATACTTCGGCATATTTTTCCATAAGCTCGTCCCTATATACCTTTGCGACGATGGAAGCCGCACCTATCGAATAGCTGAGTGCGTCGCCCTTTATAATTCCCCTCGTCTTATACGGGATATCGAGATCGAGAGCGTCAACTAAAACGACGTCGGGCGGTATTTCAAGCCCCATGACGCACTCTTTCATACACTTTTTCGTCGCCTGCAAAATATTTATCTCGTCGATCTCCTCCGGCTCTATGCGGCAAATCTTATAAGATACGGCACGCTTTTTTATCTCTTCCGCTAAAACTTTCCTCTTCTTTTCGGAAACTTTTTTGCTGTCGTCCACGCCGTCTACAATATCCTCTTCATTAAGCGGCATTATCACGGCGCAGCATACGACGGGTCCGGCAAGCGGACCTCTTCCCACTTCGTCCACTCCGGCGATATATCTATATCCCTTTTCCATTAGCTCTCTTTCATATTCGAGCTTTTTCAACATCTTCTCGTTCACGGTTTTTCCTCGAAACAGATCTTACCTATTCTTCCCTTTCTCAAATCGTCTATGACCGCCCTTGCTCCCCTCGTGTAATCGACTTCTCCGCCCTTTATGATAAAACCTCTGTTTTTGCAAATCTCGTCAAATAGGTCTATAGGTCGATTATCTAAACTTTTCAGCTTATATTTAGCCTGCAATTCGTTCGGAGCTATTTTTGAAAGTTCGGCTAAAAGATCGAGCGTAAGTCCCTCGAAATCGAGTATGTCGTCGTTTATTGCACCTAT
>CACXDQ010000181.1 GCA_902766475.1 uncultured Eubacteriales bacterium | reverse complement strand
AACGCCAAGTCGCTTGCGGCGGTAGGTTACAACACCGCCGGCGGCAAGAAGTATTACCGTGCGGGCAACGGTGCTACCGACGGTAAAATGACGGAAAAAGTCGACGGTAAAGATGTGGACGTAACCGAGAAATACGGTGAGGATGATTACGCTGTCTGGACGATAAGACACGTTACGCTCAACGTAAAGGCATAAGCCGAAGTTCAAACAACAGAAAAACGACTCCGTGAGGGCGAAAGCCCTTTCGGGGCGGTCGGGGCGGAATTCGCCCCGACCGCCGAAATAAAATTTTCTGCTATGATAACATTAAATCACACTTTGATCAAAATAAATTCCGCTTCGCTTTGCGGCAAGCTTTCCGTGGAAATCAGGGCGGAATACAATATAGACGGGGCTTTAACGGAAATTACCGAGAGGGCGACGGGCAGAAAGTTTACCTTTTCGCTTACCGCAAGCGGCAAGGCTGCGCACGGCGATTTTGAGATAGACAGCCCCCTTTTATGGAACGTTTCCTCACCCTATCTTTACGATTACGTCATTTGTCTTTGGGGCGAAAAGACGGAAAAAGCAAGCGGCTCGTTCGGTTTCAGAACGATCGAGCGGGGCGAAAAAGAAATTTTATTGAACGGTAAACCTCTGTATATACGGGGCTTTATAAGGGGCGCAAAGGCTCACGACCACGCAAATAATTGCAACCTCTCCGAAGAGGAATTTTACAGAAAAAATATCTCCGAAGCAAAGAAATTCGGCTTCAACTTCGTGAGATTTCATTCGGCGATACCGCCCGAAAAATATTTTAAAGTTGCCGACGAACTCGGCATGCTCGTCCACATCGAGATGAGAATGCCCAACGATATTTACGACAATCTGAGAGAAATGACGAACACGGGCACTATGCTCGTTTCCGACGAATATATAGAAGAGATAATAGGGGAGCTTTACGAACACCCGTCGCTTGCGGTCTACTGCGTGGGCAACGAGATAAAAACGGCGCCCGAAAAGAGAATAGAAGAGATAAAGGCGATAATAGATAAAGAGGACGGAACGAGGCTTTTCCTCGACACGTGCGCCTGGGGCGCAAACGGCAGACCTTACGTCGATATGGACGTTCAGCACATGAGCTATTATTTCCCTTTTAGCGCTCATTCCGCAATGTACGAGGACACCGAAAATCTCCTCGTCGTGGCGACCGACGAAAACAAGCCGTTAAAAAGCGACGGGCAAAACTCGTTTGTTACGAGAGAACTGTTTTTCGGCGTTCCGCTGATAGCGCACGAGGTCTGCCATTATACTGCGCTCCGTGATTTTGCGGCGCTCAAAGAAAAGTTTTCGTCTTACGGCGTTACTGCGCCGTGGTGGATAGACGAAGAGCTTAAAATGATAAAGGCAAAGGGCTTTGAAGATATTTACCCCGAAATGTATAGGGCGAGCAAGTATTTTCAAGCCGAATGTTGGAAAACGGCTTTCGAGGCGATGAGGGCAAGCCCCCTTCTCGGCGGCTTTCACTTTCTCCAATTCGCCGACACCGACGTATATGAAAATTCAAACGGCGTTGTCGACTGTTTCGACGACGAAAATTACGTTACGCCCGAAAAATTCAGACAATTTAACGGCGACAGAGTTATCCTCGCAAAGCTTAGTAGCCGCATTTTTTCGTCGGGCGAGGATATAAAGATAAAAATTTCGCTCTCAAACTGCGGCTTTGACAGCGTGAAGTTTGCGGATATGTATTACGAGCTTAAATTCGTCGGCGGCGAGAAATACGCCGAAGGTAAGCTCATAAACGTCGACGTTTCGAGAAAGGGGCTTTACGGCATAGGCGCTATCCACGTTTCCCTTCCGAAAGTCGATACGTCGGCTAAAATGTCGCTTTCCGTAAAACTCGTTTCGGGCGAAGAAATATATTCTCATAACTCGTGGAATATATGGGTTTATAACACCGACGGGGCGCTCTCCTATAAAAAATTCACGTCCTACGAAAATGGCGGCGGCTTTATTACCGACGACGTCGGTAAGGCGCTTAAAATGCTCTCCGAGGGCAAGAAAGTCTGCCTTATTTACAGAGAGGACTTTACAAGACACGTCCGTGATAAACAAATTTCCGCACCGAGGCTTGCGTTCAAGGCGAGCTGGAACAGATTTAAGCCCGTGATATGGGACAGAGGCACCAACTTCGGCGGTTTGAACGACAATGAGCTTTTGAACAAATTCGGGTTTAATTGCGGAAGATATTACGATTTCGACCTCGGCACGTTGACCGAAGATTGCGACAAGATCGTCTTAGACGATTTTCCCGTAAAGCCGAGAAATATTATGTCGGGCATCGACAAGAGTTCGAGAGACCGTTTCGACGCATCGAAAGAGTGTTTCGCTCTTCCCGAACTCATGTACGACAGAACGCTCAGAGATTTCAGCTATATGTTCGAGCTATGCGTCGGAAAAGGCAAACTTCTCGTCGTCGGGCTAAACATGACGGGGCTTGACAGGCGTGAGCCGTCGACGGTGGCGATGTCGAAGTTTATCATAAATTATATTTCAAGCGAAGATTTTGCGCCCACGGCGAATATCTCTTTAAAAGAGCTTGAAGAGTATATGAAAAAATGCGCCGAAGCGCCCGTAAAAGAGAGAATGATGACTCAGTTCTGGCAGCTCGACGACGCACCGGTCGAGAGCAAGGCTTTCTGGAAAGAGTCGAGGGAATATCTCTCGGAAAAATAGAGGGAAACGAGATGAAATACGCAAATATTTACGAAAAACTGCTCAAAAATTTTTCCGACGGGATAATTTCCATGCAGGACAAGTCGAACGACATCGCCTTTAAGGGCGGCGTCAAATGCCCGGTGTGCAAGAACATTCACGGCAGATGCCCCGACGCAGTTTACGGGCTTGTGGTAATGGCTAAGCGGTCGGGAAACATGAAGTATTTAAAAGCCGCAAAGGACGTGTTTTTGTACGGCGAAAACATGCTCTGCACGGACGGCGGACTGTATAACGACGCACAGACGACTTGGAGATATACCACTACTTTCCACGAAACGAACGTGATAGAGGCGCTTCGTGCCGGAAGGGATATTTTAGACGAAGAAACCAAAAAAGCGTTTGCGGACAGGGCAAAGCGCATGGCGAAATGGCTTTACGAAAACCTCGACGAAACTTCGCCCGCAAACATAAATTACGCAACTACCAACGCCCTCGCCCTCGCTCTCGCCGGTAACGAGTTCAAGGAACGAAAATACTTGGAAAAAGCGAAGAAACTTGCCTATTATGCGATGGCGCACATAACCGAAAACGGGCTTTTGTACGGGGAGAGCAAGCCGCACGACAAGCTTTCCGAAAAGGGTTGCAGAGGCATCGATCTCGGCTATAATATGGAAGAGTCTGTCCCCGCCCTCGTAAAATATGCGTTTGAAACGGGCGACGAAGAGCTTAAAGAGAGGCTCACGGAGATAGTTCGGGCGCACTTGAAGTTTGTTCTTCCCGACGGCGGTATCGACAACACGATGGGCAACCGCAACAACAAGTGGACTTATTGGGGGTCGAGGACGTCCGACGGCGTAACGCCGATGTTTCTTTTATTGGCGGACAGGGACGAAAGGTTTTCCGAAGCCGCTTACAGAAATGCGAAAATGCTCGACAAATGCACGAAAAACGGCATTTTATACGGCGGTCCGCATTACTTTAAGAGGGGAGAATACCCATGCACGCACCACGTCGTGGAACATATAAATTCGATAGCGTTCGCACTTGAAAATATCGACGGGAAATATCTCGTCAAAAGCGGGGCGAAGATCCCGTCGGACGAGAAAAATTTCTTCGATTTCTATCCCGAAATGCTGACGTATCGGGCGGCTAAGGGCGATTATCTCATGACCGTTACCGATTACGACTTCGATATATTTTTCAGCGGGCACGCAACCGGCGGCACGCTCACGGCGCTCTATAACAGAAAGAAAGGACCTATGGTGATGGGCTCGGTAACAGATTACGTCCTCGTCGAGCCGACAAACATGCAGCAGGTAAAAGACAGAGATAAACACCGTTCGCTCGTTCCGAGATTTGTCGTTGAAAAGGACGGCGTAACTTACAATTCGAGCATGTATCTCCATGCGGAAACGAGTGCGAAAAACACAAAAAAGGCGTGCGTTATAACCGCAAAGACGGGGCTGAATTCGCAATCGGGAGAGCTTTCGGGCGTATGTCCGACGGTGAGATATTCCCTTACGGGGAAAGGGCTGAATATATCCGCCGAAGAAGTCGGCACGGCAAAATTCGTTCTTCCGCTCATAGCCGGCGATCTGACGGTAAACAAGGGCAAAACGGAGAGGGCGGAAGAGATATTCTTCCTTACGGGCGGCTTTATCGCCACGGAATACGTCGTTCTCCCCGACAAGGACGGAAAGATAGATTTGACGGTCGTTTGACCATTAAATAATAAATTATATTAAAGGAGAAAAAATATGAGCAAATTCAACAGAGCTATTTCGGCGTTATTTGCCGGCGTACTCACGGTAGGCACATTCGGTTTGGCTGCTTGCGGCGGCGGAAACGGCGGTGGCGGCGGAAACGGCGGCGGCAACAACAACGCCGACACTATCTACGTCAAGATGTATAACGGCGGTTTCGGCACGGCTTGGCTTTCAAAAGCCGGCGAGGAATACACCGCTAAAACCGGCACGAAGATATCTATCAAGACTTTCAAGAGCGAGTCTATGGGTCCGCAGAACGTCAAGACGGACAGCGCCGAACTCTTCTTCTTGCAAGATTCTCACTACTATAACTTCGTAGAGGCAGGCGTTCTTGCCGACATCAGCGAGGCGGTTACCGGCGCAAACCCCTATGAAACGGGCAAGACGATAGAGGATAAACTCTCCGAAGATCAGAAGAGTTTCCTCACCGTTAAAGACGGCAAATATTACGCTCTTCCTCATTACGTCGGAAACTGGGGTATCGTCTACGATATGCAGCTCTTCGACGACAGCAATTACTATTTTGCCGAAGGTCAGGACAAAAACGACGAGTGGCAGGACGTCGACGACAGAGCCATAAGGGCTAAATTCGTCAAAGCCAAGACGGATAAAAAGGCAAACGGCCCCGACGGGGTTTACGGCACCGACGACGACGGCTTGCCGGCAACTTACGCCGATTTCTGGCTGCTCTGCAAATATATCGGCGCAACCGGAAACACGCCCATTATATGGAGCGGTATGCAGAGAGGTACGTACCTCACCTCTATGATGGCGTCGCTTATAGCAGATTATCTCGGCAAGGAAAATCTCCTTAAAAACTTTAATTTCAACATCGGCGACACCCTTTCCAACCTCGCCCGTTTCGACGAGGACGGCGAAGTTATCGACTTTACCGATTCGGTCGTGTTCGACGGCACGAACGGATATGAAATTTACCGTCAGCAAGCTTACTATGAAGGTCTTTCTTTCGTCAGAGAACTCCTGGAAGATCACAAGACGTGGGGCAACGGCTACGGCACGTCCGACAGCTTTGTATATACCGACGCTCAGGACACGTTTATAAGATCCGTAAAAGAGACCAAGAAGGTAGCTATGCTCATCGAAGGTCAGTGGTGGGAAAACGAAGCGGACGGCGTTTTCAGAAGCATGGCTAACGAGGACGAAAAATATTCGAGAGCCAACCGCCGTTTCGGCTGGATGGCGCTTCCGAGAGCAAACAGCGCAAAGGTCGAAGAGGGGCTTGCCCGCACGATGCTTGACGCCATGAACGCTTATTGCGGCGTAAAGGCAAGCGTTCCCGCAGAGAAGAGGGAAAAGATAATAGATTTCATCAAGTTCATCAATACCGACGAACAGCTCGTTAAATTCACGCAGGAAACGAGCGCAATGAGAGGTCTTTCCTATAAACTTACCGACGCAGAGCTTTCCGGGCTTACCGCATTCGGTCAGTCGGTCGTAAAAGGTATTCAAAATAGCGAAGTTACCTATACCGAATCAACCGACGCCGAATACAGAAACAACGCTCTTTACGACGTAAATATGTACGCCCGTTTCAACTATGAATACGGCACCGTTTCCGCTCCATACCCCACTGTTTTCTGGGGCGGCGTGGGCAATAAGCCCTCCGCAGGCGCAAACGTTTCCGCAGCGCTCTATCTGTACAGAATGTACAACACGAGAAAGACGAGTTGGCTCGGCAAGGCGGCAAGGGCATAAAAGCAGGATAAAACGGCAAATTATTGTAATAAAGGGGGGCGAAAGCCTCACGGCTTTCGCCCCCCCTTTTAACTTTTTAACGGAGCGCAGTATAATGCAAGTTCTCTCACAGAAAAAGCGCAAGCCTTTTTTCAAGGGGAAGAGGGACGACCTCATCTTTCACTGGATACTTCTCATCTGGCCTCTTCTTCAATTTTCAATATTCTATATAGGCGTAAACCTCAATTCGTTCAGGCTCGCCTTCGTGGGCATGGAAGGCGAATTCACTTTCAGTTGGTTTGAAAACATATTCACGCTCGACAATTACAGGTTAAGCGTTTTCAACGGCTTTTTCAAATCTCTCAGATACTGGGGCATTTCGACGGCTATAAGCCTTCCCCTTTCACTGTTCTTTTCACATTATATATATAAAAAATATCTCCTCTCCGGCTTTTTCAAGGTCGTTTTGTTTTTGCCGTCTATTTTGTCGAGCATGGTAATGGTGCTTTTGTTCAACAAGTTCATGAACGGCGCTCTTCTCGCAATAATGCACGATATAAACCCCGAAACCGAGGAGATAAATATTCTTTTCAATTCGAATACCGAATATGACGCTTACATCATATTTTTCAATATCTGGATAGGCTTCGGAACGGGCGTGCTGATATACTCGAACAGCATGGCGACCATCTCTCCCGAAGTTGTGGAGGCGGCTCAGCTCGACGGGGTAAACGCCCTTCAGGAATTTTTCCACGTCGCCTTGCCGCATATCTATTCCACGGCGTCGGTGTTTTTGGTAACGGGCATCGCCACGCTCTTTGTTAACCAGTATAACCTCTTCTCCTTCTTCGGCGCAAATCTTACCGACGGGGGATCGATAGGCTATTACATTTACGTCCACGTTTCCGGCGTCGCCGCCGACATCGACGACCCCGGCAACGTCACTATATATCACCAGTTCTCGGCGCTCGGGCTGCTGCTCACCGCATTTGCGATACCGCTCACGTTCTTAGTGAGATGGCTTCTCGAAAAGCTCGGACCGAGCGAAAATTAAGGGGGAAAACGACGATGAATAAAATTCGTGTAAAAAATAAGTTTTCGCCCTATTCGGTGATAATTTTAACCCTTTTATCCCTTTACGTCCTCTCCCTTTTCGGACTTTTATTATGGGGGCTGATGACTTCCGTCAAAGCCGATGAAGAATACGGTACGTCGATCATTAAATCGAGCATGTACCAATTTCCGAGAAGTTTCGTAATGCATATAGGCAACGTAATGGAGAGCATGAAGATAAGCGCTTCGGCTGACAGCTTAATCACCGACGAAAAGGTGAGTTTTTGGGAAGTTACGCTCTATTCGGTACTGTTTGCCGGCGGCTGTGCGTTCTTCAAGACGTTAGTTACGACGCTCACGGCGTACACCTGCGCAAGATTCAACTTCAAATCGTCCAAGATCGTATATTCTATCGTCATAATCGTAATGATGATACCCGTCGTCGGAAATCTCCCGTCAGAGCTTTACATGGCGCACACGTTCAACCTCTACAATCATATCTGGGGGCTGTGGGTAATGCGTTCCAACTTCCTCGGGCTATACTTCCTCGTGATGTATAATTCATTCAAGGGGATACCTATGGCTTACAGCGAGGCGGCAAAAGTGGACGGGGCGAACAACTGGCAGATAATGATAAGGCTCGCTTTCCCGATGATAAAGGGCACGTTCTTGACGATAATGCTCATTTACTTCGTGGAATTCTGGAACGAATATCAGGTCCCGCTCGTGTATCTTCCGAGCTTCCCGACGCTCGGATATACCGTTTACGACAGCATATTCGGCTCTTTAAGACAGGAAATAAGATACGCTCCGTCGCAATTT
>CACXDQ010000180.1 GCA_902766475.1 uncultured Eubacteriales bacterium | reverse complement strand
TTTGCCGAAAACCTTATCGTCGCCTACGATAGAAAGGCAAGGGCAAGCAAGTTCCACGTTAAAGCTCTTTAAAAGGCTTTTCGCCGTCACAACGTTTTGCGCAAGATAGTCGTTTAAGCGCTTATAGAGGCACTTAGCGTTGTTTGCATTCGGAAATTCCTCAACCCCGAACAATGCGAGTTCCATAGCCGACCAATGCGCAAGGGGGTGCATCACGAGCCTTTGAAGGCTCTCGCACCACTTGACGAACTTCTCCTCGTTCGAGCTTTCGCCGGTAATAAATTTTTCTTCCACGCCGAGCATTCTCATAGCCCTGTGTTTGTAAGGGTCGGGCTTTATCCACAGCTCGTAAATGTCCGAGTATCTCTTGTCCGACAAAATCTCGTCCAATGAGAGGTGATCGTGATAGTCGATGACGGGAAGATCCTTAACGTAGCCGTAAAGCTCCTTGCCCGTTTCGCTTTTAAGTAAAAAATTTTCTTTCATAAGAAAATTTTACATCCATTTACTCGAATTTACAATATCGTATTTATCAAAATGGTATGGTATTCGCCTAAAATCAAGGGGGCGCTACGCATTTTAAAATGCGTAGCGCCCCCTTAAAAGACTTTTCAAATCGACTTCAAGAGATTTTCCGTTGCCGCCAGCTTTTGCCTTACGTCCATTTTCTTGTCGCCCTTAAACCAATTTTCAAAATCGCCTATCTCTGCTATCTTCCGATAATCAAGGTAATAAACAAGCGATCCGCAAGCCTTTTCAAGCTCTCTTTTCGCCCCGAAATCGTCGCCTTTATCATACATTTTTTTTGCCTTAAAAACGCAGATAAACCACTTATAGGCGCACGAAAGCGTAATTGAGTACAGCCGCCACTTGCAGTTTATATGCCTCTTTACCCTCTCGCCGGACTGCTCCGCCAACGCCCCGAAATCGTCCGACAATTTTTCATATATCGGCAATACCTCTTTTAACTTTTCACAAACTTTACCCAAAAATTCGAGGTCTTGCTCTTTCTTGAAATCGTTTACGAGATACGCCCCTCGCCAAAGGATAAGCCCGTCTTTTAACACGAAGTTTTTTACCCCGTCGACGTTTTCGCCGTAATTGTAGTTGAAATATTTTGAATGAACGTATTTTAAATATTCGTTTTCGATACACGGCAAAGAAGAAAAGTATTCTTCGATATACCCCTTTGCGAGTTGCGCATTATTTCCGAAAATCGACGAATAGTCCGAAAGATATTTGTCAGCCGAGAAGTTTCCGAAATTCCATACCATTTCCGAATAAGCCTTTATCTCGAAAACAAATTCCCTTATATTTGAAACGTTCAATATAAAATAATCGTCGTCGCCCTTAGTTTTAGCCCTTTTTATATTGTAGTAAAGCTTTTTTATACCCGTCTGCGGCGCAAGGTGCGGACCTATATCGTAATACTGAACGTGATAATAAACGCCGTATTTTTTGCCCTCTTCCCTCTTTACTTCGTCGTAATCGCCGCCGAACATCTGATTTGGTCCGTTATCCGAAAATACCGTTATAACGTCGTTTCCGAGATCTAAAAGCCCTTTTTGCATGAGCATCGAGCCTTCCATCCACAGCGTTGAAGTAAAGTATTTCGCCCTATTGCCCGTCGCCTTTTTAGCTATTTCGACTTGCTCTTTTATCGCTTTGCTTATATATTCCGCATAATTTTTAAGCTCTTTTTCGGTCGGCTCGCTCTCTTCCCACACGGGGCGGTCGGCTTTACCCCTAAGCCCCGCTTGCCATACGACGTTTTCGTAACAAGCCCACTTCTTTGCATAGTGCGCCCACGCCTCTCTCATAAGTTCGGGATATTCTTTAAACGAATAATCGCCGTCTATCCCTCTCTTTTTGCAATAGTTTTCAAAGGCGAAATGCGACATACCGAGCGGCTCGATATGGTGCTGAGATATAAATACGCCACGCCTTGCCATGCGATCCAAAACCGCCTTTTCGGGCGGGTTGTCTATATCGATAAACGTAGACGGAATGACGAGGTTGAATTTGAGCCTTACCGCAGTTTCGGCAATTTTGTCCGCAACCTCTTCGGATATGACTTCGCTATAAAAAGGATAGTCTATAAGTCGTTTTCCGCCGCTTTTTTTGTAGCCGCCGAGAAGATCTTCGTCATTGATGAACACGCCTCTGAAACATACTTTTTCGGGCATCCCCTCATACGAAAAAGGCTCGACGGAGAGCGAAGTTTTTCTGTTTATCTCCAAATCGTCGAACAGATAGCACGGCGAAACTTCAAGCACCCTTTCGGAAAACGTGTAGATACCCCACAAAGTGCCGAGATAGCTTGCAGCCGAAATCCTTATTCTGTTGCCGTCGCAATCGATGCGAAAACTCTCGTTAAAAATCGCTTCGCCGTTCCCGTAATTTTCCTCTATAATTATAAGCGAGGACAAGCGATTTTCGCGAATTTTCGAGCGCCGTATCACATCGTCGTCAGATGATATAATAACGCGGCGGTCAACCTCTTCGCTTACGATTTTCGGCATAGCTTTAAGATGGCTCACCCTCAAAAAATCGTGCCGAAGATCCTCAACGGCTATGCGAACGTATTCATTTTTGTTTTTAAGGCATATACAAACGCACTCTTCTTCGTTAAATAACAGCATTTCCATCTCCTGAGCTTATTTTACAAAATAAAAAGACGCTTCACAATACCCGAAACGTCAAAATTATATGGTATTCGCCTATTTTTCTCTGTATCTGTTGTAGACCTCGTAGAAAAAAGACATATTGTTGAAGCCGACGAGATACGCCGCCTCTCCGACGTTGGCAACGCCGGTATTGAGCATCGTCTTTAAAGCCGATATCCTTATCATATTTCTGTATTCTACTGGGCTTACGCCCGTATATTCCTTGAAAAGTTTGCGGAAATTAGATTCGCTCATGGCGCAAAGATCGGCGTAATAAGACACCTTTTCATTTTTGAAATAGTTCTTTTTAAGCTCGTTTATAGCCGGATATATCCTGCCGTATTTCTCGCCCGAAAGCATTCCGCTCTCCTTTAAATAAAAGAGAAGTTCGTAAATTTTGGAGAACAGAAAGGTTGAGCTGTACATATTGTATTCGTTTATCGAGGAAAAGACCAGCCCGATTTCCGCCGCCCTCATCGTTTTGGGCGTATCGTCATTGAATTTCTCTATTCCCTTAACGTCGAACGAGAGAATTTTCACCCTGTTGTTTTCGCCGACGTAAGTTGTGGTATATGGCAAGCCCTTGGGCACGAACAGACATTCTCCCGAAACGACCTTTTCGGCTTTAACGCCCTTGAACGTACAACAAAGCTCGCCGTTTTCGACGAACACGAAAGAATAGACGGGTTTGCCCGAATTGTACGAAAAAGTATGATTTTTTGCCCGTACTATATCTATATAGCCGGGGGCGATAAGAGCGTATTCCGCCTTGCCCTCTATCCTTATATCGTCCATAAAATACCGTTTAATCGACTTATAGCTTTACTTATCACCTCTGACAAGCTCTTCGTAAACCTTAAAATATCTCTTTCCCAGTTCTCTTACCGATTTTGCCGAGAAGTGTATGTCGTCGCCGTTTTTGATATCCGTATCGTTGGAAGTAAGCCCGTCGGAATTGACGTAGCCCGAATATCCGAGGGCGTTCAATGCGTCCTCCGTTGCTGAATAGATAGCCTCTATCCTCTCGGCGTTGTCCTTTCCCAAGCCCCATTGCCACGTCTTGACGAACTGCCCGGCTATTATCGGGAAATTAAAGTCGGAATATCTGTCCCTTGCGGCTTTCATTTGATTATAGAAGTTTTCACGGTAAAAATCATATCTCTCCCGCTTTGAAATGCCGTCGTTTTCAAATGCGTCGTGTTCGCCCTGGTGCCATAAAAGCGCAACTATCCTGTTGTCTTTATTGAGCGACAACGCCTCGTCTACCATAGCGAAAAATCTGTCTGAAACGGGATTGCCGACGCCCCATTGTTTTCTCGCAAAGCCCGCTCCGCCTATCGCCGTCTTTACTATCAGTATATCTCTCCCCTCTTCGAGCATTCCCGCCCTTATATAACAGTCTGCAAAGGTTTCGGAAAAGTCGGCGGCGACCATATCGCCCGCCTTTCTCTCGTGCGCCACCTCTATTACCGTTTCGACGGGGAGCGTTAAGTTGAGCATTTCTACCCCCTCTTCGTTTTTAGCGTAAAAATAGGGGTTTTTATCTATCATATGAATAACTTTTGAATTTATTATCTCGCCGTCTTCCGGCTTTCTCATTCCGTTGCCCTCGGCGTTTGACTGCCCGGCGATAATTATTACGTCGAATTTTCTGTCTTTCATCGCTTTTGCCTCCCTTTCTTTTACAAATTATACCATACGCATTTTTAATTGTCAAATCAAAGATATAAAAAAATTGAAAGGGAAAAATTCCCTTCCAACTTTATTTTTATTCGCCTATATTCTTGTTTATCTGCGATTGCTGCGTTTCGGGCGGAAGCTCTATTTTAACGCTCTTTTGAAGCCTTATATCCCTCGACGACGCTCCTACCATGATTTCGTAAATATCGTTTTGAACGTGCCAACGCTTATACGGCGTTAAGTAGTAGGCGAACGAGCGGTAATCAAGTTCTATCTCCACGGTCTTTTTCTCGCCGGCTTTTAAGAATACTTTCTTAAAGCCTTTAAGCTCTTTTTCGGGGCGTTCGACCATCGGGAACACCTCTTTTATATAGAGCTGGGCGACTTCCGCACCGCCTATACCCGAAATGTTTTCAACGTCGAAAAGCACCTTATAATCACATTCACCGACCTTTTCTATCCTCAAATTGTCGTACTTAAATTTTGAATAGGAAAGC
>CACXDQ010000179.1 GCA_902766475.1 uncultured Eubacteriales bacterium | reverse complement strand
GCGAGAGATTCTTCCACTCGCTACGCTCGGTCAGAATGACAGAAAAGGGGGTTATGTTCGTTCCGGCGCCTACCCCGTGTCATTTTGGGTAAGAGAACATTACTTTGTTGTTGTCATTCTGAGTAAGCGAACGTTTTACTTTTATTGTCATTCTGAGTAAGCGAACGAAGTGAGCGCACCGAAGAATCTCTCGAAAAGGGAATTGCTCGTATAGAATAAACAATTATGATAAAGAGGAAAAACCTTGCTTTATCAAATTATATTTTTCTATAAAAAATCACGGCGTGGCGAGAGATTCATCCGCTCGTTCGTTGCACTCACTCGGTCAGAATGACAATAAAAAAAGTAAAAAGTTCGCCCAGTGTAACAAAATGATTTGTATCATTTTGTTTAAATTGTAGTATTTTTTATAGTTTGTGTATAAAGGAGTAAAATGGGATTATTCGATTTACTTTCCGGCATAGGAATAACCTCGTTTGGGGAAGGTTTCGGCGCTTTTCAGCGCAGTTACGAATGGATCTGTAAAATTATCGAGTGGATCATTTGGTTTGCCAAAGACGTCGGTCTCGGCATCGTTTTGTTTACGCTCGCTTTAAAACTCATCACTCTTCCTCTCGATATCTTTTCAAGGGCGTCCATGAAAAAGAATTCCATCAAGATGGAAATGATGAAGGGCGACCTCGAAAAACTTCAAAAACAATACGCCAACAACCCGCAGCTCTATCAACAGAAGATGTCTGCTCTCTATAAAAAGAACGGTTATTCCGCATTTTCGGCGTGCCTTCCCACGATCGTTACGCTCGTTTTCTTCATTATAGTAATCGGGGCGTTCAACTCCTATTCGAAGGGTGCGGACAAAGAGGTTTTCAATACGATGGGCGTCGCTTACTCCCAATCGATAGACTCTTCCGCCGAAAAAGGCTATTTGATCGCAAGGACGAACGACGGAGAAAAGACCGACACTTACGACCTCGCTTTATCCGTAGTTTTAAAGGGCGGCAAAATAGGCGAAAACGAGTTTGAAGATTATTCCGACCTCTTCACTTACGAGGGTAGCGGCGACGAAAGCTTAAACGTCGATATCGAAAACTATTCGTTCGAGATAGATAAATTTATTGCAAGTTCCCTCGGTGAAAAGTATTCTTATTTCTTTAACGGGGGATACTATTCTTACGACAATACAGACCTCACTTACACCGTAAACAGAGAAGTTCAGTTCGGGATAACTTCGCTTTTAAGCTCTTCCGACAAAACGGCGCTCGAAAACGAGGGCGTAATTTTAAAAGCGGGCGACGACGGCTATATCATCGCAGACGTAAACGCCTTTTATAACAGTCAGAAAAACAACGAAAACATAAATAAATATTTCAAGGAAGTAACTTCCGGCGAGGGCGAAACCGCCACGACCGCCACGGTTATAAACTTTGAAAAATATTTAAGCGAAGATGAACATTCCGTCTTGAAGGCGAAGTTCGAAAAAGAGGCTAACGCCTATATCAGCGGCGTTGCGGTAGGCGATATCGCTAAAAATTTCAGGGATAAAGTTATTTTAGCCCCCGCAAGACAAGCCGCAAAAGACGCTTATTATGAGAACAGATCTCATTCCGTCATATTCTTCTGGGTAAAAAATCTCTGGGTTACGGACAGCCCCTTCAAGAGCGCTATCCCGACCTATTCGGAACTTCAATCGAGCATAGGTAAAGACAGCCTCGGCACGCTTACCGAAGCCAATTACAACGAGATAACCTATCTCCTCGAAGAAGAGAAAAAGACGGGCTTCGGATCGGGCAACGGCTTTTTCGTCCTCGTCGTTCTCTCCATTTTGTCGATGCTTTTATCGACCGTGGTCATGAACAAGACGCAAAAAACGCAGATGCAGCTCTCTTCCGTCGACGGCGCCAACGGCACTGCCGCCGCCTCGCAGAAGATGATGATGTGGATGATGCCCATTATGTTCGGTATATTCGCATTCTTCTATTCGGCGTCGTTCTCCATTTACATGATAACGAGTACGCTGCTCTCGATGTTCTCGACGTTGCTTATTAACTTCTTCGTCGAAAAATCGTTTATGAAAAAAATCGAAAAAGAGGCGGCTGAACGTTCCGCCAAACAAAAATACGGAAAAAGGCGAGACTAATTCGCTGCGGAGGTATATAAAATGTCTGTTTATTACGGAAAGACTATTGAAGAGGCTGTCGAAGAAGGACTTAAAGAGTTGAATTTGACGAAAGAAACAGCCGAAATCACCGTTTTGGAAGAGCCGACTAAGGGCGGTTTGTTCGGAATCGGGGCAAAGAAAGCTAAGGTGGAAATTACCGAGAAGAAGAGAGAGGAAAAACCCGTTCTCGGCGAAAACGTCGTCAGCGACGGGATGAGAGCCGTCGAGTTTATCGACGGTCTGTTCGATAAGATGAACGTCGTCGCAAAATGCACTTTGGTCGAAGAGGACGAAAAGGTCGTTATCGACCTCATTGCCGAAAATTCTTCGCCGCTCATCGGCTACAGAGGCGAGGTGTTGGACGCTATCCAGACGCTTGCCGGCGCCGTCGCAAATATAGGCAGAGACGATTACAGAAGAGTTGTCGTCGATTGCGAAGGTTACAGAAAAAAGAGAGAGGAAACTTTGGTCGCCCTCGCAAACAAGCTTGCCGCAAAGGCGGTGAGAACGGGCAGAAAGGTTACCTTAGAGCCCATGAACCCATATGAGAGAAGAATTCTCCATTCCACGCTTGCCGAAAGCACGGAAGTTAAAACGCAGTCCGAAGGCAAAGAGCCGAACAGATACGTCGCAATAATTCCCAACAACTTAAAGCCGTATTCCGGCAAGGGCAAAGACGGCTATAAAGGCGACAGAGGCGGCAGAAACGGCGGCACAAAGAGATATAATAAAGACGGCAGAGATAGGAGAGAACACAGCGACGCTCCCCGTCAGCCAAGACCTAAGACGAGCGGCTTCGGAACATTCCTCGGCAACAGTTTGAAGGAAAACAAGCCCGACGAAGAATAATTTTATAAGGGATAAGGGGTTTGCGATTTGCACGCCCCTTAATTTTTATATGGAAATACTTGAATTTTTAACGCCCAAGGCGCAGACGTATTACATAGACGCAAATTCTACCATTCGCCAAGCCCTCGAAAAGTTTGACTACCATAAATTTAGCGTCGTTTCGATGGTCGACGGCAACGGGACTTTCGTTTCGACGGTGTCGGAAGGGGATATTTTGCGGTTTATCAAAAACA
This sequence comes from uncultured Eubacteriales bacterium, assembly GCA_902766475.1. Classification (GTDB taxonomy): domain Bacteria; phylum Bacillota; class Clostridia; order Christensenellales; family Borkfalkiaceae; genus UBA10281. The sequence goes on along the minus strand of CACXDQ010000179.1, from coordinate 808 downwards.
AAGCCAATTTCGACGTGGAAATAGCCGAAAAGACAAAGCTCAAAGATATTGAGAAATACAGAGGTTACAAGTCCGTCAAGCTCGATTCTCCCGTAGACGACGTTCTGGAACTGCTGAAAGATCAGAACTTCGTGCCGATAGTCGACGACCGAGGCGTTTACAGCGGAATAATCAAGCGCAAGACGATAATAGAATACCTCTACCGAAAGATTAAAGAAAGCAAAGTACAGCTTTAATAATTTTACTCTTTATCAAAACATATATTGATAAAGCTGCCGATTATAACAGAAAAGTGAAAAAAATTTTCACCTCTTTGATATTTTATAATCAATTTTACAACATATTAAAAGAGTATAATATAGACAAGATAAGCGAAAAAAGTTTTTATTTGCTCACACTGCAAGTTTTTCTTGTTTTTATAAATCATTTCTCCATTAAGTACCGAAGCCGCAACGAAAGGTTGCGGCTTCGGTACTTTTTACGTTTTGTCGGTTTAGCGGGAAAACTTGATTTCCGATTTTTTCCGCTTTAACCAAAGCATTCTTGATTTTTGCCGCTTTAAACAGCCGAATGAAAAAAGTTTGATCTTAATTTCCTTCGGTTAGCCGAATGAAAAAAGTTTGACCTTAATTTCCTTCGGTTAGCCGAATGAAAACAAAGTTGAACTCGCCCAAGCCGTGTCTTTTGCGCCCTTTTAGGCGAGTTCTCACGGAATGAATTTGTGTATTCTATTCCGTTCACCCTCACCAAAAATGACATCAAAATACATCGGCTTGGGTGCAAAGCATTAAAACGCCTCAATTTCGAG
>CACXDQ010000178.1 GCA_902766475.1 uncultured Eubacteriales bacterium | reverse complement strand
GTCGTAACGCCGACTGCACCGCCGTTTCCATTGTCGGTATTCGTAAGGCGAACATATCTTGCGGAAACGAAGTCTGCGGCGTAAGTACGGCATGCCTCCGGCAAACTGTCAACGCCTTTAAAGCCGTTCCAGCCGGTAGCGGCTTTGGTTTCCGCATTACAGCCGACCTGACCGCCCTCGTAAACGCCCTCGATATTGTTTGTTGCAAATATCGTCGTAACGCCGGTGGCGAACGTGGGATCGTTTGATACCTGAATTACCACGTCGGTAAATACCCAAGCGCTCAAATAACCGACCTTGATATTGTCGATGAGATATTCTTTTTCGAGATCCAAAAATACCCAAGCGGACGTATTTGCCGTAGCGGGCGCACGGTTTTGCGTGTTGCCCCACGCCGCCGCACCGTCGGTAAGGCTCAGCATGCTGTAACCTTCTTGTCCGACGAGATAAGGCGCTTCAAAAAGGCTGTAAGCGCTCCACTCTAACGTTTTCGACATATCGTCGAAACTTCTGAACGAGGCCTCCTTATTTAAGGCTACGTTCGTCAAAGCGATCGGCTCGGGAACGTCGTCTGCGCCGGCAAACGCCGTTACTGTGCCTATCGCCGAGAAGCTCACCGCAAGGGCGACGAGCAAGCTTAGCAAAGTTTTTTTCATCATAATACCTCCAAACGTTACGTTTTTCGTAACTATCAATAAAATTTTACAATAAATGTTTGAAAAAAACAATGGAGAATTGTGTATATGTTGTAACACTATATATATATTACAACTCTATAAGGGTGAGGTTATCGACAACGATCGTCGACGGCATCCACACGTCGAACGTGAGCGTAGTGCAAGCCTCGTTTGGTATAAACGTAAACGAAACCGTTACGAAGCCGTTTTCGTCAGGCTCCGTTATGGAAGCGCTTTCGGAAACAGATTGTCTGTCGTGAGCGATTTTGTAACCGTCGCCCGTCTTTGTAACACGGAGATAGGTAACGTCCTTACCCGGGCCGAACGTTACGGGCATATAACAGCTGTTGCCCGCAATTATGAAATTGGTTTCGGTCTTTATCTCCTCTATCTTCATATCGAACGAGAAAGAATATGTCTTGCCCGCCTCGAATTTAACGGGGTAGAACTCGCCGCCGAGCGCAAGCAACGTCGCACTCGTAGTGTTGGTAAGGCGAATCCCATTACCGCTCTTGCCGTCCGCAGCCGACTGCGCCATATTGTAGGCAAAGCCGACGGAAATCGATCTGTTGTCAAAATCTGCCGCTAAAAGCTTGTTGGTCGTAACGGTAAATTTAAGCTTAGCCGTTTCGGTAAACGCAACCGTGATCTTTTCGGAAATCGCAAGCGTTTCGAGATAGCTTTCGTATAACACGAGCTTGTTTCCGTCAACGGCGTAATCGGTATTTTTGACGAGCGTTTTCTCTTCGCCAAAAAGCGTTGCGCCGCCGAGCGGGAAAGGCGCCGTATTCAAAGTGAGCGTCAAATCGCCGCCGCCGAGCCTATAATTTGTATTTCCCGTAACCGAGAAAGAATAGATGTCGACGTTTAAAATTATCTTGCGATAGGAATTGCCGAAATATACGGTAAGTTCGTTCTCTTCGTCGGTGAGAGAGGATATAAATTCTCTCTTTATCGTGAGTTTGCCGTCTGAATAAGAATATTCGTTTTCGGTCAAAGCCCTGCCGTTGAAGTTTATCCCCAAAACGGACGAAGCGCAATCGATAACCACGTCGTTTTGAGTGTTTTTAGCTACGCTTATCTCTTCGGGAAGTTCCGCCGAAGCCACGGCGTCGGAAAGAGGCGCTAAGACGAAGTTATCTATCGTGAAGTCGGTAACCATCCAGACGGGGAATTCGAGCCTCTGCCAAGCCTGATTGTAGGTAAACGCAAATGAGAGGCGGTACCACTCGCCGACTTTCGTCAACGACGACGTCAGACAGTTTGCCTCTTTGTGGAAATAATAGCCGCTTAGCGCATTGTAGCGGAGATAGCCTAAATCGGCGTTGCCGCCCGTCGTCTTGAAGTATATGGGCATCAAGAGGTCTAAAACACTGCTCGTTCCGTCTACCGTGCGGTTAAATTTGAGGTAAGTCGTTACGGAATAAGTCTTGCCGCTCACGAAGTTATAGTTGATATTGTCGCCGTCGAATATGAAAAGCGTGCCGGCTTTGTCGCACTTTATTCCGCCGCCCAAGCCGTATAAGCCCTCTCTGTCGGAAACGGCAAGGTCTTGCCCGTAACCGTTCGTTTCGGGTTTCAAGCCGTCGAAGTTCAATATGAACGCTTCCGAAGGCTCGACGCCGACGGTTACGAAACAATCGACGGCATTGCCGCTTTTATCGTAGACGATGACCTCGTAAACGCCGTTATCCAATTTGGAGAGATACTCTTTTCTGATGCGGAGAGCGCCGTTTTGATAATAATAAGTTCCGTCCGGCATGATCGCACCGCCGAAAGTTACCTTATCCAAAGCCGTCGTGCCGAAATCCATCTTGAAAGACACGTCGACGGAATAGAATTTCTTCACCCTCACGCCGTCCGTGAAAGATACGCTTTCCCTCTCTACCGTAAGCGTGAAATCGGCAGTGCCGCCCGTCGCCGTAACGGTGAATACGTTTTCGCCTACCGGGAGGCGTTTGACGTATTCGCTTTTAAGCGTTATCGTCGCCGCAAGGCGTGAATAGTTTTCCTCGCCGACAATAAGCCCGTTGAGCTTCAACGACTTGAATTCGCCGTTGTTGTAGTTTACCGCAAAGTCAACTTCGCTATCTCCGTCGTCTATCGTAACGGTTTTAAGAGCGGGCGTTACCGAAGGCTCGCCCACTTCCGTGGAACTCTGTTCTTCGGGAAGCTTTACGGGCGTATAAGCGCCGCCTGTTATCTCGTCGAGATCTTGTCCTAAGTCCGCATATGCGTAATTGTTCTCTTCGTTGCCCTTCTTGCCCGTACCGCCGAGCGCACGCACTTTGAAATTGTCGAACGAACAGTCGTTATTGACGGAGATGAGGGAGATATAACCCTTAGTGTAGTCGGTCGCACTGACAGTCATGTCTGCGACGATATTTCCGTCTATAAATACCTTTACGGAAGAGCCTTCCGCCAATATGCGCATATTGTGCCAAACGAGGGCGTAATAGTCGGCTATATCCGGGATATCCCATTCGACGACCGTACTGCCGACGATAGGACCCCAGAAAGTTATCTTGCCGTTTTGTTGCATGAAAACGCCTGCGCCGCCGCCGTCTACAGTGAAGTTTTTGCCGGGGATCTGCTGGCGAATGCCTATTACGGGCCATAGAGGAGTCAAAGATCCCGCCTTGAAATCTACGCTGAGCTCAAAATCGTCGTAAACTTCGCCTATATAGGTCATTACGGCGATGTTTATCGTGGTGTCCTCGACGTCGATATTGCCCTCTCTCGTAATACAGCCGTTTTCCACGTTCCATGTATAGGAAAGCTCGTCGCTGCGCCTTGCGTTCTGCGAAGAACAGAAATAGAAATCGAACTTGTCGTTTACGGAAGAAACGTTATCGAACGTTTCGGTATCGTCCCATTTCTCCTCCGCCGAGGCTACGGTATTTTCGGGCGCAAAAAGTGTGCAAACGCCCAATAAAGCGGCAAATACAAAACCCAAAATCAATGATAATTTCTTCATATTTTACCCCTCTATAAGCTTGTTTCGAAGCGTTAAGTAATACGTCTTTCCCGCAGGGAGTTTCAATACGTATTTCTCGCCGTCTTTTTCTACGCTCGGCTCAGTCAGATTTTTATTCACTTCAATTTTATACACTCTGTTGCCGTATCTGTATTCGTTTACGCCGGCGAAAGTCATATCCGACGGAAGGGAGCTTTGAATTTTCAAGCCGCTTATCTCGGGCGTAATGCCGACTATATCCGTAACGAACGCAAGGGGTACCAAGCCCGATTCGGGGAATTCGCCGTTGATGCTGACCTGATACACTCCGAAGCTCGTCCTCGGATCTCTTCGGAGAGAATCTATATGAAATTCGTCCATTATAGCGTTGAATCTCTTCATCGCATTGTCGCCCGAGATAAGCGTTCTGCCCGAAACGTCATAATACGAGGTATAGAAGATAGTTCCGCCGTTCTGCATCTGCAAGCCGTATTCGCCCCAATGCCCCGGCAAAACGTCGTTGAACGGGTGTCCGTTATACCACCAGTAATGCAAGCCGTCCTCTTCCACCGACTCGATAGCGACGGTGTTTGAGCGTGCCGAAACCTTGAAGTTGTAGATGTCGGCGCCCGTAGACGTATCGCCGTCGATAATTCTCTTGCCGTCGACCCAATCGTAAACGGAAACGGCTTGTTCTTTAGTCGCAAGCCCCGCAGATACCGCCATGAAGTTGATTACGGTAACGCCGAAATCGAGCTTGTCGCCGTTTACGTTTATCGAAGATATATATCTGCCCTTTTCGCTGTCCCAGAAAACTTCGTTGAATTTTCCCTTTATCTTTTCGGAAAGGGTTTTATAGTAGTTTGCGTTATCCTTGTTGCCTATATAGTTCTCTATATCCGACATTGCGCATATCGCCTTATAGAAAAGCACGTTTTCGTAAGCCGAATTATAGCCGCAGAAGTTCCACGAATCCCAGTAGTTCGACGAAACGCCGTGAACGGTGCCGTCGTTTCTCGGATCGTATATCGTCATAAGTCCGGACTGTCCGTTTAAGTTTACGAGCATGTATTCCGCCGCCTTGCGGAGCTTGTCGAGCATTACCTGACCTCTGCCGTTTACGCTCGACAAAAATCCTTCCGTGCCGTTGCCCGTCAGAAGGTAATCTCTCGAAGCGATGATGAGAGCGGAGTTGTTTGTATAGTGGTTTTGTTCGCCGAGGTGCTGAGGAGAGGCGTCTGTCGCCCAAATAAAGCCGTCGTTTCTCGGGTTTTCCTCGTATTCGTCCTCGTCGACGACGTATTTACCGGTATTTTCGTCATAGTACCACCCGTCGCCGCCGTAAACGGCGTTTTTAAGGGAATTGACGTGAATGTTTATAGCCTCTTCGTAGTCCGTCCAGATAAGCTGAGCGCCGTTCCATTCCGTCCACTCGATAGACGCCGTCATGGTGTGTCCGGAGCGGAAAGGCTCGACGTTGGGCGCCGCACCCCTTAGAGAATTGAACATTCTCGGCTCGGTCTTTGCGATACCGAATATCGTCCACATATTGCTGAGATCGGCGCTGTAATAACCGTCGTAAGAGGTGTATAACTGCGTGCCTTTACTGCCGTAAACCCTCATTTCCTCGACGGCGAAATACTTCATTCCCGAAGCGGAAAGGGGATACATAAGACTTCTTATGCGTATTCCGTTCGCTGCGATCTTATCCATGGGGAGCGAAAGCGTCGCACCTTTCGGGTTGGGGAAATTCATTATACAGCTATACTGCCCCTCGGAGTTTGGTAGAACGTAATAATAATGGGGCATCATATACCACGATTTGCCGCCGTCCGTCGTGTATTCTATCGTGATGTTAGACGGGAAAACGGCAAGATCGGATGGGAATTTTATCTCGACGGTATCGAGCGTGTAATAGTCATCGAAGAGATACCCGACGTAATCGTTCGACGCAACGGAATCGGAAACGGCGCTCTGCCATCTCGTCTTGTTGTCGCCGTCGGCTATATTTGCAAAGCCGTATTCTTCGCCCGACGTGGTAGAGCCTATCGGCGTTACGTTTTCTATCATCTCGCCCGAATAAGTTTTGCCCGTAACGACAAGCGTCTGCGCCTTCGTCCAGCCGTACATCTTGCCTGTCGCCATATTCATTGCGCAGGCTTTGATATTGTAACTGCCCGCCTTTTTGTAGGTGTGATACACCTCTCCGACTACTTTGTGAGTTTCGTCGTAGACGTAAGGTCCGTTATAACTCCACGTCCCGTCGCCCCAATCTACAACGTAATAGTTATAGTTGTCCAAAGCTATGTCGGGCGTAACGTAAGCGGTGAGGTTTACGCCCGTCTTTGCGGTAGAGGCAGGGGGAATAATAAGGTTGACGTTTGCACCCTCTCTCTGTGTGTTTTTGGTGGTTTCGTATTCTATCTCTTTCATCTCGGTAACCTTTTCGCCGCTGCTATCGCCGCCCGATTGAGGCTTATTTGCGCCTCCGCCGCCGCATGAGGCGAGCGAAAACGCCGTTATAAAACAGAGTAATGCCGCTGAAAATTTTCTCATATCATCTCTCCTTTCTCTTTAAAAGAGCGACGGCGGCAGCCATGCCGAGCGCCGATACGGAAAGCCCCGTGCCGACCGTACCTTTACAGCCGCCCGACTTCTGCGTGCTTTCCTCCGCCTTGCCCTCTTCAACGGTCACCGTACAGGTTGCGGAATAATTGCCGTAATAGTCCTTAACGGTAATTACGCACGTTCCCTCGCCCATGGCGGTTACCGTGCCGTTGTTTACGATGGCGACTTTTGTGTTCGACGTGCTCCACTTAAAACCGAGGTTTTCGGCGTCCTCGGGATAGTATGATGCGGAAAGATACAGTTTTCCGCCTATCCCGTCTATCTTTCCCGACGTCTTGTCGAGCGTAACGCCTTCGAGTTCCGGAATTATTTCCGTTACCGTAACGACGATGGAATCTTTATATCCGCCGTCCGTCGTGATCACTTCTATTTCCGTAACGCCCGCCTTCAACGGGTGGATATATCCATCGTTGTCAACTACGGCAATGTCGGGGTTTACAGACAAAAATCTTACGCCCTGAACGGTTGCGCCCGACGGCTGAACGGAATAAGCGTATTTCACCTTGCCGTCCGAAAGGGGCATCTCCACGTTCTTTTCGGTGGCGACGACGCCCGTAACCGCCGTGTAGCTTTCAAGCTCGATTCTGTTTCCGTGTTCGTCGAGGTTATATAACTCCACTCCGCCCGAAAATGCGCCGTCGGTATTTGCCGTGAAAAGACCTATTCTGCCGTATCTTATAAGCTCTTCGGGAATAACGGCGTCTATACGCTCCACGCCGTCGATATACACCTTGACGTAATCTTTACAAAGGACGAGCTTAAAGTCGTAATATCCCGTCTTTTCGTTGAACATAGACGAGGTCTCTTTTTTCGTAATGGTGCTTCCCGCAAGTTCGACGGAAGCGCCCGACATTAAATACACGGCGTTTCCGTCCGCAAAATGGCGAAGTTTGAGGTCGTTTTTACCGAAAACAACGCCCGTAAGTCCTTTTTCGCCGCAAGCTATTTTAGTCGAAAGCTCGAAATAGCGAAGATAACAACCTCCGAGATACGCCACGGCGTAATTGCCCGTAACGTCCTCGCCGTAGAGGTCGTTCACACGCTGTAAAACGCCGCCCTCTACCTTCCAATGGGCGTTCAGCTCTTCTTCTCCGCCATACATTTCCGGAACGAATGCGGCGCTAACTTTATCCGCAAAACTCACATCGTCGAAATCGAGCGTATAAGCGGCTACGTTATCTGCGGCTTTTACCGCAATCGTGTTTGCCGAAAAGAAGGGCAAACACATTGCGGCAACCGCTAAAATCAATATTATTAATCTCTTCATTTTATATCCCCGAAAAGGTTTACGCTATCCAGCCGTAACGTCTGAACTGAGTTGCGGCGTCCGCAAGGAGCTTGTCGCCGCCGCTCTTCTTCCAGTCGGCTACGAAATCGTTATATTTCTGCAAGGAAACTTCGTCGTTCCATGTCGAATTGACGTATTCGTATTCAAACGCCTGCATCTTCTTCGTAAGCGTGGAAATAGTAGAGGAATCGAGTTTCAAAACGCTGCCGTACTGCAATCTTCTCGTGTAGTTTGCCGTCGTTGCGTCGTGTTCGATGACCTTGTTCGTTATCTTCGTTACCGTCTGATTGCTCGTACCCTGAACTACGCCGTCGTCCTTACTGCGGAAGAACATACCCCAGTCCCATGCGCCGGGAAATCTGGAACGGTAAGACCTTTCTGAAACGCCCTCGTCGCCCGTGTAGAGGTAAACTCTGTTAGTGCCTTCTATCGTCTGGAAACGAAGGGAATCTTCAATGCCGATACCCCAGCGGAGAGCGTCGTAACCGGCACTGCGGTTATACACCGTTTCACCTTTTCCGTTTACCGTCTTTGTCATTGCGAGGTCGTCGAGGAATTTAACTATTTTTTCCATTTTTGCGTCGTCGTTAGCCGCCTTGACGGAAACTGTTATTATAGTGCCGAGGAAGCCGTCGGAAGCCTGGAAACCGCCGTAAACGCTGCCCGGCTCCTTGGGGACGGGATAGGTTTTCCACCAGTCGGTAGTATCTACCGGCGAAGTGCCGGCGGCGGAAGCGATACGGTTATAGTAAGCCTGCGTAGTCTCGCTTATTTCTCCCGTGTACCACTCTATACCTATCTTGCCCTGCGTACTCGTCTTTTGAGACGCATTCTGATAATACCAGTTTGGCTCGATGAGCTGTTCTTTGATGACCGTCCTTATAAAGTCGAGCATCTGTTTTTCCGTTCCGTCGGTGATGCCGAAATCGACCTTGCCGCTCTCGTCGAAATAGATACCCCACGGAAGCTGGCAAACGGCGCCGTACATGAGTGGCACCCAAGTGCCGAGAACGCCGAAGTCCGTCTGATAGCCCGCCGTAGAGAAACCGAAACAAGTGAGGTTTTTCTGATCGGCGTTTTTATTTATCTTTATCCACCTTGCGAAATTGAGGAGATCTTCGGGGGAAGAAGGCTGCCATGCGCCGCCGTTCGTCGCCGTTGCGCCTGCCGGATAATATTCCGCTCCGTTCAAGTTATAAGCGGGGGCGGCACGATATTCGTCAGCCCAGTCCTCTCTTATTTTAAGCGACCAGGACGGCGGATCGGGAAGCGTCCAGAGCGCCGTAAGTCCGTCGTTTTCGGTAAGCATGAGTTTCGCAATCGAATCTTCACCCGGTCTGTCTGCGTCGGGCGTGTTTATTATCGTGCTGAAATTGGGCATATCCTTTAAGTACGGCGTCCAGTCGGACAAAAGTACGCCTTGGTTGTAGATGGTACGGAAACTGTCGATGTCCTCGAACGCCACGATATCGGGCATATCTTCCGTATTGGAGAATTTAAGCTGAGAAGTCGTCGAGAAATCGCTTGCGGCGACGAGCGTAACGTCTAAACCGTAATTGTCCTTGACGTATTTC
>CACXDQ010000177.1 GCA_902766475.1 uncultured Eubacteriales bacterium | reverse complement strand
CGTCTATACTTCGGACGCACTCTCGTTTATAAATTCCGTTAAGGTAAAATTCGACGTCATTTTCCTCGATCCGCCATATAAAGACAATGCCGAAGAGGTGCTTAAAAGCATAATAAGGTGCGGCGTTTTGAAAAGCGACGGTATTATTATATACGAACATTCCGGCGAAAGCCGTGATGCGGAAGGACTTGAACGTTACGATACGAGAAAATACGGCGTCGCCACGTTCGATTTTTACCGAACTGAGGTATTAAAATGAAAAAATGTATTTTTGCGGGGTCTTTCGACCCGATAACCAAAGGACATATCGAAATGATACAAAAGGCGGCGGAGCTTTTCGACGAAGTGTACGTTGCCGTCGGCATAAACCCCGATAAAAAATATCTTTTCCCGATAGATAAGAGAATGAAATTTATCGAAAAGGCTTGCAAGAACATAAAAAACGTAAACCTTTCGTCGTTTGACGGCGCTATAGTCGACTTTATGAAGGAACACGGGATAAAATATAACGTCCGTGGTATAAGAAATACTCGTGATTTAGAGTATGAAAACAGCATGAACTTTTTTAACGCTCGCCTTTTGCCGGGTGTTACAACCATATATTTCCCGTGCGACAACGAAAACGTGTATATCAGCTCCACTGCCGTGAGGGAATTGTTGCGCCTCGGCGAGGATATAGCTCCTTACGTTCCCGACGGCTTAGAAAAAGATATTGTAAAAGAGTATAGAAAATAAAAAAGAAATTAAACCCTGTATGAGTTTCGCCGAGATAAAGACGCCCGTCTTTACCTCGGCTTTTTTTAAAAATGCTATCTGCTGAAATAGTGCGGAAAGCCCTCCGAAAGATATGACGAGAGAACAAAAAGCCACGCTATAAGTCGATAAACCGCATTTTGAGAGTGAAAGGCACCCCCTCGTACATTCGATAAGCCCCTCCGAAATACCTTTTGAAATATCGCTTCCGAATAGGGGAGATAAGACAAATTGCAACGGGCGAAGAAGCCCGAAGTAAGAAACTATATCGGCAAAGCAGTAGAAAACGCATATAAAGCCACCGACAAGCGCAACGGATATTACGGAAGAATAGACGCATTCGTAAAGCACGTTATCCGCCTTTTCCGTAACGGGTAAAAAAGCGTGCGAATTATTATTGTTTCTCGGAAAACTGAAAATCACACCCGTACAAAGCGCCGCAAGGACGTGAGATAAAAATATCGTGTAGCCCACGCTTTTATCTCCGAACATGCCTACGCCCACTGCGCCTATTATAAAGAGCGGTCCCGACGTAGAACAAAATGCAGACGCCCTCGTCGCCTCGGCTTTGTCTATAATTCCGTTTTGTCTTAAATCGCAAATGATCTTTGCGCCCACGGGATAACCGGACATAACGCTCATTATAAACGCATAAGCCGTCGCTCCGCCGCAACCGATCAGCGTTCTCATCGGCTTTTCCATAAGCCTCGAAAGCCATTTTATCATGCCGAGTTTTCCCATCAGCGCCGTGAGAAAAAAGAAAGGGAGCAGCGACGGTAAAACGCTTACAGCCCACAGTTTTATTCCGCTTAAAGAACTCTTTATGAATACGTCCGGCTTTATCGCAAGCGCCGCCGCAGAGAACAGTACGACGGCGGACAATAAAGTTACGGCTGTCTTTCCGATATATTTTTTATACGTCGCCATAGTGCTTTTCTTTACTCCACGATATTATATTTTTTCCGCTCAATAATTATTACTTTTCATTAAAAACCGATTTTAATAGCTCAAAAGTTAAACTTAAATAGCGGAAAGTAGTCAATTCGTTACAAAAATGCTACAAATTCGCTTTACAATTAAGTTTTTAGGTAGTATAATATATTTATCACGGTTTTTCCGTAAAGCATAAATTTTTATACTTTGTAGAGGAATTATGGAAGAAAGACAGGAAATCAACGTTGAGGAGAGCGGCAATCAGATATCTCTTCAATCTATCTTACTTGCGGTGAGGCAGAATTGGTTGCTCATCTTGGTCATAACCTTGGTGGTAACTATTGCAGGCGCTGTTTACGGCGCATTTTTTGTCAAGACGCAATATACTGCGTCCGCTACCGTCATGGTCGACACCAAAAGCGATACGAGCGGTGAAACGAGCTATGCTATTTCGCTTACGCACACGGCGGCGCAGCTTATCGCCACTCATCCCGACATAAGGTCGACGGCGTATAAGAGATATGAGGATGCGCATCCCGAAGATACGGAATCGCCCTACGGCACGATAACGGCGGCGGAAGTAACGCAAACTTACATAATCAGAATTACTTTCACTTCGACGAATAAGAATGCCAACGAAATTTTAAAAGAGATTCTGAAGAGTATTCAGGACGAAATAAATTACGTCGAAGGCTATGAAAAGGACGAAAACGGCAACGACGTTCCCGTTTACAGATATACGAGCTTGGCGGGAAAGATAAAGACGATAGTCCGCCCAACCGTTTCGAGCCCCGACTGGACGTCGAGGATAATGAGATACCTTCTCATCTTCTTCGTTATAGGTCTTGCAATATCCGTCGTGGTCGTAATTTTAAAGATAATTTTCGACGATACCTATAAGTCTAAGGAAGATCTCGAAAGGGATATTCCCCTCGAAGTGCTTGCTATGATCGAGGATATAACCGACGTTAAGGAGGAGAAGTGATTATGGCGAGAAATACGGGATTATTCAGAAAAAAGAGAATTGCGAGGGAAGAGGTTATCGCCGTTAAAAAGGGCGGCAATACCGAATTCGACGAGAGCTATAACAGGCTTAAAGACAACCTCATATATTATAGCACCGACGGCGGCCACAAAGTAATTCAGATAGAGTCGTCTATAGCCGGCGAGGGCAAGACAACGCTTGCGTGCAATCTGAGCGTTTCGCTTGCGTTAAACGATAAAAAAGTCGTTTTGGTCGATCTTGATTTCAGAAAGGCAAGGGTACACAGGGCGTTCAAGGTATCTTCGCAAAACGGTATTGGCAACTACGTTTCGGACAAGTCCGTAACCGTGGACGACATTATAAAGCATACCGATTACGGCGTCGACCTCATCACGAGGGGTAAATCTATCTATAACTCTTCTTTGGTATTGACGTCGGAGCGTATAAAAGCTTTGATAGCCGAACTCAAAGAGAGGTATGACTTCGTTATTTTGGACTGTCCGCCCGTACTCTTGATTTCGGACTATATAAATATAGCTCGTCTGTCCGACGGAATACTCTTCGTCGTTGCTGCCGGATATACGAGAAAGTCGGCTGTAAAGGAAACATATACGTTGCTTTCCAAGACCGATTCCAAGATAATAGGCGCAATAATGACGTTTGCGGAAAACACCACTTCGGGATACAGTTATTACGGCAGGTACGGGAAATACGGACATTACGGCCATTACGGTCATTATGGTCATTACGGACACTACGGTTACGGCTACGGTTATTATCATGAAAAGGACGATGAGGAAAACTCTTCAAATGCCGACAAAAAAGATAATGCCGACGGTAAGAAAGCAAAATAATTCCGATGATAGACGTTCATTCGCATCTTATACCCTTTGTTGACGACGGAAGCTCTTCGCTTGAATCTTCGCTTAAAATGCTTGAAGAAGAAGAAAAGCAGGGCGTTACGGCAGTCATATGTACGCCGCATTACCGTCCGCCGAAATACGTCGCAAGCGTTGAAAAGGTGCGGGAAAAATTCGAGCTTTTTAAAAGCGCAGCTAAAAAAGCCGATATAAACACAGACCTTTATCTCGGCAGAGAAATTGCGTTCAATACCCCTTCCATAAAGAAAGTGGGGGAGGGAAACTTCATTAAAATGGCAAATTCAAACTGTATTTTGCTTGAATTTCCCTACGTTTCACCGGTTATCGACATCGATGACGTTTGCTATGAAGTTGCGCTTTTAGGTTATGTTCCCGTAATTGCGCATATCGAAAGATACACCTATTTCAGAGATTTCGACGTTATACAGGCTCTTAAAAGGCGAGGCACAATAATTCAGGTAAATGCGTCGTCGATCGTCGGCAAGTGCAGTTTAAGGGAGAGGGCGTTCGTAAAAGGGCTTATTAAGCGCAAACTTATAAGCGTCGTCGGAAGCGACGTTCACGAAACAAGAAACAACTATATGGCGGACGCATATAAAAAGCTTTCAAAAAAAGATGCGGAATATGCGGAGAAGATATTTGTTTTAAACCCCAAAAAATATTTCGGAATATAAAATTCGGGCGGACAGCGTAAGCTGTCCGCCCTTAAATTCATCGTAAAAGCCCTTGTATAAGTTGATAAACTAATTTACTCTCTTATCGCCCCAGAAGAAGAGAGCGACAGTTCCGGGACCGGTGTGGCTGCCGATAGTCGTTCCGATGGAAAAGAGCTTTACTTTGCCTTTGAGTTGAGGAAATCTCTCTTCGACGAGATCTCTTACGTTTTCTGCGTCCGGAAGGCATGCCGAATAGCTTATAAAACACTTTCCGTCATAGTCCTCTCTGTTTCTCGCAAATTCCTGCATTTTCTGCACGATAACTTCCGTTACTTTCTTCTTGCCCCTTATCTTAAAACGTGGTATAAGTCTGCCGTTATTGTCCATATTGAGGAGAGGGCATATTTTAAGGATAGTTCCAAACCAGCCCGAAGCCTTTGAAACTCTTCCGCCCTTGACGTAAAAAGTGAGGTCGGTCGAGAAAAACCAGTGGTGCATTTCAAGTCTGTGTTCCGTCGCCCAAGCCGCAAGCTCCTCGGCGGAGTAGCCCTCGTCCCTTAAATCGGCAAGAGTTTCCATTAAAAGCCCGTAACCCGACGATGCGCCGAGCGAATCGACAACGTAAACCTTGTTGCACGGATATTTTTCGGCAAGGTTATTTTTAGCTATAACGGCGGAATTGTACGTTCCCGAAAGCCCCGAGGAAAGAGTAACGTGAACGACGTCAAGCCCACGTTTCAAAAAGCCCTCGAAATAGTTTTCGTATTCTTCAACGTTTATCTGCGAAGTCCTCGTTTCGGCACCGTCAACCATGGCTTGATAAAATTTATCGAAAGGTATCGTCTGTCCGAGATCGTCGGGATAAGAAACGCCGTCTAAAAAGTAGTGAAAGCAGAGATAGCTGATATCTCTTTTGACAAAATGTTCGTGAGTGAGATCTGCCGTCGAACAGCAGCTCAATACATAATTACCGTTCATATAACACCTAATAAATTTTTCCGATTGATTTTTCTATAACTTATTTTATTACTTTATCGCCCGAAAGTCTACCTACTTTGACGTTTTTTATATAGAAAGAACAAAACACTCAAAGTAGACAAAAAAACGGCGACTCTACTCATGGTAGAGTCGCCGTTAATCGACTTATAGAAGGGCTTTTTAATATTCTACGCCCTTTAAGACAAGAGCGTTGGGCGGAAGGGTAACAGCCTTGTTGTCGGCTCTGTTTTTCATAGAAGATAGAAGAACTTTGATTTCTTCAAGGCTCATTTCGTTTAAACCGACGGAAATCACAGCTCCCGCCATTATCCTTATCTGATTATATAAAAACCCGTCGCCGCAAAAATTGACGTCAAACGTATTGCCGCTTTTAACGATGTCGATTTTAAATATATTTCTCACCGTTGAAACACCGTCTTTACAAGGCGTTTTAAATGCGTTGAAATCGTGTTTGCCTATAAAGAGTTCTGCGGCGCTTTGCATTGCGGAAAAATCCAACTGCTTTTCGATGCGGTATCTCGTCGGGTTGTAAAGCGGCATTATGTGCTTTGAGATATAAAATCTGTAAGCGTAAGTTTTAGTTTTTGCGCTGTATCTTGCATTGAACTTTGCGTCCACTTCTTTTGCCGATTGCGCTTGAATATCTTTTGGCAAAAATCTGTTCAGCTTGAAAGGTATTCTGTTTGTCGGAAGTTTCGTGTCCGCCGAAAAATCAAAATAATAGCTCTCGGCGCTCACCCCTGCGTCCGTCCTTCCGCAACCGTTAATTGATATTTCTTGTCCGAACAGTTTGAAAAGCGCCTTTTCAAGCTCG
>CACXDQ010000176.1 GCA_902766475.1 uncultured Eubacteriales bacterium | reverse complement strand
GGTAGCGCTCTAACCAGCTGAGCTACGTCCCCATTCGCAAAACGCTTTATTATTGTAACAGAATCTTTTACATTTGTAAAGAGATTTTAAAGCGTTTTGCAAAAATTTTTTATTTTTTTATCGAGAACTTCACAAATGCGTACCTTTCCCTATATGCGTCGCACGTAAGATCGTCCTTCCATGCCCCCGTCAAGTCAAACGTATAAGGGCTGACGTAGAGCGGCTCTTCCTTCTCGTAGTGGTGAGGCCCGTATAAGTTTCTGTTTCCGCTGTAAACGGACAATCTTACGGTATGCTCTTTTCCGTCGGCAAATTCCGACAAATCGGCTTTATCCGTAAACATTAAAGACGATATGAGCTTTCCGTCGACGTAAACGTCGGTAACGGCGAATCTTCCGTTTAAGCTGAGAACGCACTTTTCGGGGCTTATCAAAATTTTCTTTTCAATTTGAAGATTGCCGGCGAAGAAGAGATAACCGCTCTTCACGAAATCGCTTGCGTCAACTTCTTCCGGCTTTTCCGATATATAATATTCCCCATCCGAAACGTAAGTCGTTTCGTGATCAATAAGATCGTCGGCATAAACGCCGAAATCGCCCCTTATATAAATACTTTCAAGCTCGGTGTCGTAAGAAAGACAGTTCTTAAAAGATTCCTTTGCCGGGGTAACGTCGTTCAAGACGAAGAAAACGTGATCTCTTTGATAGAAATCTATACAATATACTATCTCGTTTACGCCCTCTTTGACGTATTTCCCGATATTTGCCGTAAGGAAAGATTTGTCGAGCGTTCCGTCATTATTTAATTGCAATTCGTTTCCGTTTATCTTGCAACTAAGTATGCTCATTTCCTCGCATTCAAGGAAGATATTTTGCGGAATTTGCTTTATGGTAAACTCGTATTTGAGGTAAATTTTGCCGATATATTGTTTCTTTATAAGGTCGTTATAGAGCGCCGGAACGTAAGCCTTTTTCGTCCAGTTTTCACCGTCTAAGGAGAGTTTCGCCTTATCCACCGTGAGCGAGTTGGGTGTGGCGGAAACAACTTTCCACTTGCCGGAAATATCCGCCTCGCCGCCGCATATCGCCTTTTCTTCGCCCAAATATTCGTCGTTTTCAAAAATAACGGCTGAGCCTGCGAAATCGAGATGTACAAAAGCATATCCGTCTTTGACGTCGAGCGGCTTTTTCTCTTCTTTTTCGATGTCATATATATAAGGATAGCGGGAATTGAGTTTTATCTTTACGTCGGCGGCGTCCTCGCCTATATTGACGACGTAGAGGAACGTTCCGAAATCGCCCGTTCTATATGCGCTTCTTATAAACTTGCTATCCGTTACTACTTCGTATTCGCAAGCGCTCTTTATCTCGTCGAACGTTACGTTTGAATACAGCTCGTCAAACGCATACGGCTCGCCTTCCAAATACTTGGGTTTATCGTAAGAAATGAGGAGTTTGCCGCCGTTTTCAAGATATTGTTTTAAAAGGTCGAGCGTTGTTTTGTCGAGGTCTTTTATCTTTGGCAAAACGACGTATTCGTAAGAATATTCGCCTATAACGAGCTTGTTTCCCTCAACTTTGGCGTGCCTTTTCATGATATTTTCATCGCCGTAGTGGTGAGGAATGTTGTTTGCGCCGTAAATTTCGACAAACTCTCTGAACCCCTCGTCTATCTCCATCATGCTCGTGTTGTCCTCGTCCCTCTTATAGTCGAGATAACCGCTCTTTATGGGGTGTATGATAAGGGTATTTATTCTGTTTTTGCTCTCGGCTAAAATGTAGCCTAAACGTGAGAAATATTCGTTGAATTCACCGAATTTCTCAAACCACGCCATGTGTTCGGAATAAGTGAGAGGATAATCTCTCTTTCTCTGTCCGTGTATGGAATAAGCTGCCAAGTGCTGACACATGAGATTTACGCCGCTGACGTATTGAAATTCGGCAATTCTCTTCAATTCACGAGGGGTAACGTCCCAACCGCAACAAGCGAAAGTTTCGGTCAAAACGTGCTTTTTGCCGAGCTGTTCCGCCGTTGATCCGACTTGCTTAGGCTCTATCTCCGTGCCGACTACTCTTCCGAGCCAGTCAACACCCGGGATATGCTCGTATTCGTAAAAGTCCATCAAACCGGCGCAACACCACATCTGCGTAAAGAGGACGGATTCCTCTACGGCGTGCCCCGTGATCATGCAGCCGTGATCGTTACACCAGTCGTATATCTGTTTTATAAAGCTGTCGATAAAGAAATGATGAAGGGCGTTCCAATATTTATAACGGAAAGAATAATCGCCCTCGCACTCTATAAAAAGCTTACCTAAATTATCCCATACGTCTATACCGTAATTTTGCTTGAAATAATCTATCAGAACGTCGGAATATGGCGTCGCCCACCTGTAATATTGCGGCTCGTCCGTGAAAAAGCCCTTCATGAACGTTCCGAAATCTTCGCCGCACTCTTTTAAATATCTCTCGTGAGTGAGGTCTATAAACTTTCTCACGATCTTTCTGTCGAGAATGTCCACGACCGACGGGTTTGTCCTGAGATATACGTTGACGTATTTGCCGTCGCCGCAAGGCACTTTCACCCTTTTCAAGGTCTTGCCATCGAAAAAGTAAACGGCGGTAGCGCTTTCGTCAAAAGCGTCCGTAATTTTTCTTTCGAGGTAGTGTTCGTGATTTTTTTCGTCCTCTAAAAGCTTCATTCCCGCAAAGCCGCTCGGCCAGCCGTTCTCGTCGTAGCTCCAAGCGTTCATATCCTGCTTTTTGCTCTCGTCGATACAAGCTCTTATACAATCGAACCACTTCTCGCCGAGATATTCCGTTTTAAGACCGCCCCTCGCATGCATAAAAAAACCGCCTATGCCGTTTTTCTTCATCTGCCTTATCTGACGCCTTAATTCTTCGGGATCGAGATCGTCGTTCCAGCTCCAGAACGGAACGGGGCGATAATCTCTTAAATTGCCGTTTAAAAGTTTTGTTAATTTATCCATATTCAAGCTCCGAAATTATATAAAATTTACATTGAAATCATTATAACATTTTTTTGTTTTTAACGCAATATTTTTGAATTGTTATTTTTCAAAATCACAAGCGTAAACAAATTGAATTTTTAATAATTTTTCAATAACCTATAACCTCTTCTTCAATTCTTTTAATATCTTCTCTGTCTATATTGTCGACCGAGTATCTGTAAACCATGTTAATTCTTGGATTAAAGATTCCGAGATACTTGATTTTTTTGTATTCCGGATATTTAGAATGAATTCCCATAATATAATAAATCAATAGCTGAAATGTGTGATTGACTGTGGGGTCGCCTTTTATAACTTTAAAATCCCATAAAGTATCATTAGTCATAAAATCACCATCCCCGGAGCCTATCACTTTTGTATATCCGCCTTCAAATGAATAATCATATTTTGTAACCGGTCCATATAATTTAAAAAAGTATAACGCCCTGTTTACCATTATTCGAACGTTACCGATCGTTTCTGAATTCGGGCGTATTTCTTCAATGGGCTTATATGCCATCGGTCCCGCTCTATATGCACTGTCATATCCAACCATTTTTATTGCCGATTCAATTGATAAATCGTCAAGCCCCTTTATGTATGTAAGCAAGGTTGTTGCCCTATCCAATTCCCCAACCAAGTGAGCGCCCATAATTGAAATTCTAAACGCCTTAGCAATATCTTTTTGAAGCATAAATCTTGTCAAATAGTCGACTGATAAACCTATCAACGAGGCATTAACATTTTCATTTGCGCTTAATTGTTCATATACGGCTAACTGGTC
>CACXDQ010000175.1 GCA_902766475.1 uncultured Eubacteriales bacterium | reverse complement strand
GATCGATTCCGCAACGAGGCGTGTGCGATACTTTTTGAGCATTTCTTTTACTTTCATTGTTTTATACCTCCATTGTTTTGCCGATTTTAAAAAATATTTCGCTTTGTAAGCTATTCCGCCTTGACGGAACGGACTTTCCAACGGTTTTATGCACGAATAATGAATATATACACCGATTGTGGTCGATTATACATATCGTAAACACAAGACCGATTGTACGATATATTTTTGTTATATTAAATATTATACTATTTTTTGAGCGATTTGTAAACGGTTTTGAAAGTGTTGTGATATTATTTTTACTTATACCTCATATAAGTACAGCTTATATCATTGTCAAAGTGAGAGTTATATCGTTTCTCGGTTATATAAAAAACCGCCGCAATGCGACGGTTTTACGTGTAATATCAATATTTTCAGCCGATCGTTACGGAAACGACCTTGAAGTTATATTCCTGTGCGACAGTACGGAGAAGATACACGCTCTTGGAATTGAAATGCTTTAACAAAACGTCGTGTTCTTCCTTGTCGACGGCTACCGTGTAGGCGCCCGTCTGCTCGTTTAAAGCGAAATAATCGCCGTCCTCATCGAGCATGAAATATCTGCTGCCAAGCTCTTCAAGCGAAGCCTTAGCCTTTTCCTCGTCCCCTCTGTCCGCCTCCAAAGCTTTTTCGGGATCGTATTCGTAAGTATAGTAATAATAAGTTCTTCCGTCGGCGTCCTTAGCATAGTCCGTCCTTATACCCGAAGCGAAAGAGAAGCTCGAAACGTTGCCGTTTGATTCGGCTGCGTCGGTGCTGACGAGTTTGCCCAATATGGCGAACTTTTCGCTGCTGTCGAAATAAGTAGACGAGGCGAATACGAAAGCCATCGAGCCTTTACCCGTATTATAATAGGAAGAATTTTTATCTGCGGAATAATCTCTCTTCAAAACGAGAACGCCGTCGGAGAAAGCAAGCCTGTTTCCGCCGATTCCGTTTGCGGCGAATTCGCCCCTTATAGAGCCGTCGTCCATATAGCGCATCAAGCCGTTGGTGCCGACGGTTTTGCCGTTTTTGTAAGCGGCGTCTATTATAGCGGCGTATTTATCCGCTCTCGAAACGAGCTTATTTCCGCTCTGCTCATATGCGCCGAACTCGACGTAGCCGTTGGTATTGGAGAGCGCAGCGCCGTCAAAATAACCTTTTTCGGCAAGATATTTGAAATGTTCGATAGTGGCGGGGGCGAAATTGTCGTAAAGCTCGACGGCTATATCTCTCTCTACCGTCTTGCCGTCTTTGACGTAAGACACCTTTATCGTGCAGTTTTCGATGACGCTTCCGTCCTTTACCGTCTTTCCGCAAGCCGCAGCGCCGAGCGCAAATATGCCTGCGAGCGCAACCGTTGCGATACGAATGAATGTTTTCTTCATAAAAACCTCCGTTGTATTCTTTTTTACAACTTTACATATTCTATTTTACAATTAAAACGGCATAAAGTCAACTACTTATAGAGTGCTTTTGGAGTTAAAACAATGAAATTTTTGTTAATTTGTCCGTTTTGGGCGGTCATCAGCCGTTTATAAGGCGGAAAATAAGCAGCCCTATCCCCACCAAGGCGGCGGCGCCGAGAAGTATTGCGATCGATAATCTGACGGGGGATAACGGCGTTTTACCCCACACTCTCGCCGTGCTTCCGTTCATCTTGACGCCGTAATATTTACCCTTGTAGCGGAATTTTGCGTCATAGACGGGAAGGAGCATATATTTATACGTAACGTCCGTATGCGTGGTAAAGACGTTGAGATAATCGACGACGTCGCAATGGAGAGAGTCCTCTATGTTTCGGCGAATTATCTTGTCCATCTTCTTCTTGGCTCTGTTCCAGCACTCGGGAAGATCGGTCTGATAACTTTCGGCGTAAAATCCGGATATGTATTTACTCTCGTAAACGCAAGCCCCGTCCATATTGAACGGCGAGAGCGACTCGAGCGACCTCTGATCGAAATGGTCATTGTTCGCAATGGCAACGTCGTCGAAAACGTAGTTGTAATTGCCTCTGACGTGTCTGTACACGACGT
>CACXDQ010000174.1 GCA_902766475.1 uncultured Eubacteriales bacterium | reverse complement strand
TTTAACGTATTCGCTCGCTCGAAACGAGTTTTCCGTAATTTTTGCGTTTGCGCTCAAACGTGACGCCTTTCTTTTTGAGTATTGTTATTACGACGAGAGCGGCGATTACGAGAACGATAAACACGGGTATGGCAATGAGGAAGAACGTCGATATATCGCCCACTTTAACGTCGCTCCACATCTCGTTGATGCGGCTTAAATCGGACTTATTGAGGTCCGTCATTAAAGCGCAGCGGTTGACGACTTCGGGGGTTGGGTATTGAGTGGTGAGCTGACGGTCGATATTGTCCTCGCTCGTCCATACGATAACCTTTCCTTCTTCGTCGACGAAATCTTGAATAGTGCCGACTATATCCTCTTCGTCGGCGGCGGCTAAAATTTCTTCGTCGTCCGTCCAGACGAGTTCCCATACCTCTTCGCCGTCCTCGTCTAAAACGATATTATCGTTCTCGTCGTATTCGGCTACCCATACGAATTTATAATCTTCGTAATCTTCGGTAAGATTGTCAAAATAATAGCTGTAATCTATCGCCACGCCGTGGTCGTCGTCCTCTTCGGGGGCGAGGTCGTAAGTGGTAACCATTCTCGCAAACACTTCGTCGCCGGCTATCGAGCTGACGTAACCTATATAATCCATATTGGAAATGGCGTTTTCAGGCTCGGAAATAAAGTTTATAAACATTTGGGCAAGCTCTTTGTTCGCACCTTTCGGCATTACCCAACCGTCGAACCAGATATTGCTCCCCTCTTCGGGAACGGCGTATTTAAGTATTACGCCCGTTTCGTCCTCAGCCTCGTCGAGTGCGACGGTTGCGTCGCCCGACCATGCGAAGTTGATGGCGATCTTGCCTGCCG
This sequence comes from uncultured Eubacteriales bacterium, assembly GCA_902766475.1. Classification (GTDB taxonomy): domain Bacteria; phylum Bacillota; class Clostridia; order Christensenellales; family Borkfalkiaceae; genus UBA10281. The sequence goes on along the minus strand of CACXDQ010000174.1, from coordinate 4,168 downwards.
CCATGTCTTTTTTACCGCTGTCTACCTCGAAGCCGAAAACGTTGTGTTTAAGTATTTTGAGCTGTTTTCCCGCCTCTTCGACGGTCTTGAAATCGACGTCTTTGAAAAGGTCGTTTAAGAGTGCCAACTGTTCGTCCGTGAGCTTGTTGCCGTCTATTTCTATCTCGTTGAATTCGTCCATAAGCGGGCGTTCGATATTGTTGAATAGTTTTACAAGCACTTCCTTGTATTCGACGTCGGTAAATATTCCTTCCTCGTAAAATTTGCGGAGAGAAGGCTCGGTCATTTCGCCGTTTTCGTCGACAGAGTACAGTTTATCTCTGTAAACGTAACCGACGGCGAGGGCGTAGGTATCTCTGATACTGTCCTTTATAGTGCCGAGGTTTTTATAGTATTCTATCCACGGAAGCTCCCAGCTGTGTGCGTCGTCCTCGGCTATAATGTCGGGGTTGTAGACGAAGCCCATTGTGCCCCACATGTAGCCGACGGCATATTTTTCCCATTCGTTTGCAAAGAAGAGATCCTGTATAAAGCCCGAGGCGTAATCGCTGTAATTGGGCATTTTGGTGTAATTGCCGTCCTCGTCCATATCGTATTCTTCGAGCATATTTTCTCTTATCATACGCTGAATCATATAGTCGGACGGGCATACGAGGTCGTAATTGTAGACGTAACCGCCGTTTACCGAACGCTTTGTGAGTTGAAGCTCGTTGTACATATTTTCGTTCGTGCCGAACGTCGAATAATTCACCACGACGTTTTTGCCGAGCGCTTTAGACGCGTATTCTTCAAAACCGGCGATGAGGTCGAGCGTTTCCCACTCTTCATCGTATTCGGAAATATATTCTTCCCAGTTGTAGACGTTGAGGTATAACGTGTCGTCGCTTGAACACGAGGCGAGGGGGAGAACGGAGGTAGCGGCAATTACGCCGGCAATGAGCAGATCAAGCTTTCTTTTCATCTTTCTTGCCCCTCCTTGCCACAATATTCTGTACGATGAGGTAAATAATCATTATGAGGAAGATTATTGCCGAAAGCGCCCTGAGCGCCGGTACGGAAGAGCCTTTTCCGCCCTTTGCGTAAGCGTCGAAAACATAAGTGGAAATGGTGTCGAACGTCGGGGGTTTGGTGAAAGTCGTAACAATATAATCGTCAAGCGACAGGGTTATCGACATCATAAAGCCGCTCAATATGCCCGGTAAAATTTCGGGAATAATTACGGTAAAGAGGGCTTTCGTCGGGCTTGCGCCGAGGTCCAACGCCGCTTCGTAGAGGTTGCCGTCAAGCTGTTTGAGCTTGGGAAGTACGGAGAGGTAGACGAACGGGAAGCAAAGGACGATATGCCCTATAAGCAGCGACGCATACGTTCTTCCGAACGCAAACATCGTGCAGACGAGCGCAATCGATACGGCGGTAACGATCTCCGCATTGATGACGGGTATCTGAGTTACGCCGTCGAGTATTCTGTTTACTTTGCGTTTCGAGTAGAACGTGCCGATAGCGCCTATCGTGCCCAAAATCGTGGCGAGAATACTTGCAATGAGCGCCAAAACAATGGTATTTACCACAGTTTGAAGCACGTCGCCGTTGGAAAATAGCTGTGCGTAGAGGTCAAAGCCCCAATTTCCCGACCACACGCCTATGTCGGGCGAGAGGTTGAACGAGTAGACCGTAAGCAGAAGTATGGGCGCATACATAAATGCGAGAACTATTATGAGATAGCCCCATTTGAATATCTTTTTTACCATAATCCGCCTCCTCTTGCCTGAACGTCGTCGCCGTCGGAAAACTTACGGGTGATGAACATCGTTGCAAAGATAAGAATCAAAAGTATCATCGCTATTGCGGAGCCGGCGTGCCAGTCGAACATCGTGGAAAACTGATCTTCGATGAGCTTTCCGATTATCGTAACGTTGCCGTTGCCGAGTGTGTCGGAGATGACGTAGCTCGTCGTGGTGGGAAGTAAAACCATCGTTACGGCGCTGATTATCCCCGGCATCGACAGCGGAATTATTACCTTGAAAAAGGTCTGAACGGAATTTGCGCCTAAGTCCGCCGACGCTTCCAAAATGTTTTTATCGAGCTTGATAAGCACGGTGTAAAGCGGCAGAATGGTGAACGGCAAATAGTCGTAAACCATGCCGATAACGGTGTTTACCATGCTGAGCTTGTTGGAGCGGTACATACCTATCGCAAATAAAAGCTCTTTCATCGCCGCCGTTCTCAAAACGAAGTTTATCCACATCGGGAGAATGAAAAGCATCAAAATTACGTTTCTCGATTTGAGTTTTGAGCGGGCGAGGATATACGCCACGGGATAGGATATTAAAAGGCAGATGACCGTAGTCAGAATTGCCAAGCCGAAACTTATGTAAATTGCCCTTATGTTTGCGGACTGTCCGAAAAAGGAAATGAAATTGCTGAAAGAGAATGAAAATTTGGAGATGTCGTTCGTAACTATTTCGGCGTCCTCGACGGTAAAGGCATATAATATTATGAGAAGAAGGGGCAATACGACGAACGCCGCCATGAATACGGCGTAGGGGATACCCAGATGCTTTCTCGAAAATTTAAGCGCCTTCATATTATTTGTTTACCGCCTTTAAAGTCATCTTAATATCTTCGGGTTTGATCTTGACGGAAACTCTGTCGTGTTCGTTCCAGGCGTATTCGGTATCGACGACGAAATCTTCTTCCTCTTCGTCCGTCCTTATGGTAACCTGATAGTGGTCGCCCTTATAGACTATCTGAACGATCTCGCCGGCGGCGTCGCCGTCCTCGTCGTTGTCTATTATCTCGATTTTGCGAAGCCCTACTTCAACGTTTACTTCTACGTCGGTGAGGTCGATCTTTTCGCCCTCTTTGGTAATGAGATACCCCTCGTCGTCGAGGTGAGAGCCGGCATAAAGCTGAGTTACGTCGCACTCGAATTCGCCGTCGGCAAACTTGACGGTGTTCTTCTTGGTGATATAGCCTTCAAAGCGGTTGGCGTCTATCTGCCTGTGCATTATGTGAATGCTGTCGGGCGCAATCTTAACGGCGCATTTTTCGCCGACTTTTCTCTCCACGGTGTCCTGAATGAGAATTTCCGTCTTGCCGACGCTGAACGTCATTTCATAGTGAACGCCCTTAAATACCGAAGAGATGATTTCGCCGTCGACGTCGCCCTGACCTGCGTCGGTCAAAACCACGTCCTCCGGGCGAACGACGACGTCGACGTTTTCGTTAAGCGGAAAATCGTCCACGCAATCGAATACTTTGCCGATAAACTTGACCTTTTTATCGCCCACTATCCAGCCGGAGAAGATATTGCTTTCGCCGATGAAGTCTGCAACGAATGCATTTTTCGGCTCGTTGTAGATGTCGATAGGCGTGCCTATCTGCTGAATTTTACCGTCTTTCATAACGACTATGGTGTCGCTCATCGTGAGCGCCTCTTCCTGATCGTGCGTGACGTAAATAAAGGTTATGCCGAGCTTGTCGTGCATAGCTTTAAGCTCTAACTGCATATCCTTTCTCATTTTGAGGTCGAGTGCGCCGAGCGGCTCGTCCAAAAGGAGAATTTCGGGCTCGTTTACGATAGCTCTCGCAATGGCTATTCTCTGTTGCTGACCGCCGGAGAGGGTAGTTACGTCCCTCTTCTCGAATTCTTCGAGGTCGACGAGTTTTAAAACTCTCGAAACCTTTGCGTCTATCTCGGCTTTGGAGAGCTTTTCGACCTTAGTTACCTTCTTGCCGTCCTTGTCCTCGTAAGTGTTTTTAAATCTTTTGAGTTTAAGCCCGTAAGCTATGTTGTCGTAGACGTTTAAGTGCGGGAAAAGGGCATAGCGCTGGAAAACGGTGTTAATGGGCCTTTCATAGGGCGGAACGTCCGTTATTTCCTTGCCGTTTAAGAGGATCGTGCCTTTCGTGGGCATCTCGAAACCTGCGATCATTCTCAGCGTAGTCGACTTGCCGCAGCCCGAGGGGCCGAGGAGCGTAACGAATTCGCCTTTTCTGACGTAGAGATTGAGGTTTTCGACCGCAGCCGTGCCGTCGTAAACCTTGTCAACGCCGATAAGTTCGATAATCTTTTCTTCTGTTGCCATCTGTATTCTCCTTATATAATAATGATAATACTTTTTACTTTTTAAAACGTGGGCGGAGTGCTTATCCAGAGATATTTAGC
>CACXDQ010000173.1 GCA_902766475.1 uncultured Eubacteriales bacterium | reverse complement strand
TAGGCAACAAGACAAAGGCTTATTACAGCTATTTGTCGGGAGCTTTCGGAGATACGCCCGAAAACTGGTCGTTTTTCAAGGACGACAGCGATTTTACGAACACCGTTACGCTCGGCGAGGAAGAATACGAATATTCGGTAGACTTCTTTATGCCTTACATACAGACCTATGAAGATTATTCCGTCTTTTCCGATCCCAACGATTTTTCGGCGGTGATAATGATAGAATACGCCGGGAGAAAGATATTGTTTACGGGCGATATAGGCAATCAGCAGAAGAACGGCTCGGAAAAGGCGTTTGTCGACTCGGTAAAGGGCACGAGATACGAGAGTTTAGCCGATTGCGACGTTTTGAAAGTTGCGCACCACGGCAGTAAATATTCTTCCACGGTCGAATTTCTCAATATCGTAAAACCCGAATACGCCGTCATCTCTTGCGGCTCTGATAAAAACTATAAGCACCCGACAAAAGAGGCGCTCGGCAATATAAACTCCGCCTTGATGAAGGCGGCGGCAAGAACGGGCGAGGCAAAGCTTTTCAGAACGGACTTGCAAGGCACGGTAACGCTCACCGTAAATAAAGACGGCGAAATGAGTTTTTCCGTCGATACGAACGCCAACGACGACTATCTTCTTTCGGAATACGAGATCGTCGTGGCAAACCAAGACAAGATAAAGAAATAATTTTTTTAAAAAGGCAAATAATATTATAAGGAATTTGACAAAAATGCAAACATACGTTTGCATTTTTGTCAAATATATGTTAAAATAGAGTTATGGGTAGAATGTACGTCTGTATCGATTTAAAATCTTTCTATGCCTCGGTCGAATCGGTTGAGCGTGGGCTCGATCCGATGACGACAAATCTCGTCGTGGCGGACAAGGACAGGGGACATAACGCAATATGCCTCGCCATAACGCCGGCGATGAAGGCGCTCGGCATAAAGAACAGATGCAGGCTCGGCGACATTCCCAAAGGCGTAGATTATATCATAGCAAAACCACGCATGCGGCTGTATATGGAATATTCCGTAAAGATATATAAGATATACCTTCGTTACGTCAGCGAAGAGGACATACACGTCTATTCCATAGACGAGTGTTTTATAGACGTAACGCAGTATATGAAACTGTACGGAATGACGGCTAAACAGCTCGCAAAGACGCTTATAGACAAAGTTTACGAAGAACTCGGAATACGGGCGACTGTCGGCATCGGCACAAATATGTTTCTGACGAAAGTCGCCCTCGACATAACGGCTAAACATTCGCCAGATTTTATGGGTTATCTCGACGAGGAAAAATTCAAGGCGGAAGTATGGCATCACAGACCTATCACGGATATTTGGAATATAGGCAAGGGCATAGCCGCACGCCTTGCAAAGTACGGGATATTCGACTTATACGACGTTGCGCATACCGACGAGGCGTTTTTATATAAGCTGTTCGGCGTAAATGCGGAATATCTCATCGACCACGCTTGGGGCGTAGAGCCTTGCACGATAGCCGACATAAGAAATTACCGCTCGAAGAGCAATTCCATATCCAACGGGCAAATTCTTTTCAGAGATTACGAGTACGGCGAGGCGATGACGGTGATGAAAGAGATGGTCGATCTTCTCGTTTTGGAGCTTATAGAAAAGGGGCTTGTAACCAACTGCATTTCGCTTTATATAGGCTATTCCGGACACGACGAAAAGGGCAGCGGCGGCACGAAAACGATAGGCGAATACACCAATTCATATAAAAAATTGCTCGCCTATTTCGAGGAATATTATATTTCGTGCGTAAAAAAAGATACGCTTATAAGAAGGATAAACATAGGGCTAAATAACGTCGTTTCCGAGAACTATGCGACGGTAGATTTCTTTACCGACGTCGCCGCCGAGAAAAAGGAACACAAGGCGCAGGAAGCCATTTTGGAGATAAAGAGAAAGTACGGGAAAAACGCCATACTTCGGGGCATAAGCTACGAAAGCGGCGCAACGGGCAAAGAGAGAAATAAGCTTATAGGAGGTCATAACGGCGGTGAAGAAGGATAAGGCGGACAGGGCGAGGCAGTTTTTGCCATTCGACGCCCTCGAAGGGTACAGAGGTCTTATAGACGAGAAAGAGAGAGTGAAAGAGCCACGCAGAGAGCTGTCGGACGATCACAATTCTTCGCTCGGAGAGATAACGAGAGGGTTGAAAAAGGGCGTCGTCGTGAGGGTGGAATATTATAACCTCGACGGTTACGACGTGATAGAGGGAATGATCTCGTCGATCGATTTCACGTTGAGATATATGAAAGTGATAATGACAAAGATTTTTTTCGACGATATTTTTTCGATAGAGGTCATTTAAAAAATATTTTTGTAAAAACACTATAAAATAATTGACAAAAGCGGTTTTTTATAGTAAAATTAGCTTACGACTTTTAGGGGAGTGGCTCAACGGTAGAGTAGCGGTCTCCAAAACCGTAGGTTGCGTGTTCGAATCGCGTCTCCCCTGCCAAAAGATGAGGTAGCCCAAAAGGCTACCTCTTTTTGTAAATGTGAAATATGTTTGATGGATTTAAGCCCGTGTTCGACGAAAACTCGGAAATACTCATTCTCGGCAGTTTTCCGAGCGTTAAGTCGAGAGAAACGGGGTTTTATTACGGAAATAAGCAAAACAGATTCTGGAATGTATTGCGTGAGATATACGGCGAAGATTTTGCCGACGATACAGACAGCAAAATTTTCTTCCTCTTATCGCACAAAATAGCGTTGTGGGATATGGTCGTAAGGTGCGACGTAAAAGGCTCTATGGACGCCGACATCAAAAACGAGAGCGTGGCGGATCTCGGCGATATCTTATCAAAGGCAAAGATCAGGGCGATAGTTTTCAACGGCAAAAAGAGCTTTGAGCTATACAGAGAAAACTATAATTTCAACGTTAAAACTTACCCTTTACCGTCAACAAGCCCCGCCAACGCTACGTTTGACAAGGCTAAGTGGACGTCGGCGTTTAACGAAATTTTGAATTATGAACATATATGAAAGCGTTGTAGTCGAATTGTTTCAAAACGCAGACGAAAAGTACAGAGAATTCAATAAAAAGATAGTAAACGGCGAAAAGCCCATGATAGGCGTAAGAGCGCCCATAATAAAGAAGATAGCGAAAGAGGTCGTCAAAGATGACGCCGAGGGCTACAAGGCGGGGTGCAAATTCGCCTATTTCGAGGACAGCCTTATATACGGGCTTGTAGTAGGCTTTGAAAGTTACGGCGATTTTAAGAGAGATTATAATTCATATCTTGCCCACGCCGACAGCTGGGCGGATATAGATATGTTCGTTCCGTCGATAAAGTGCCTTAAAAAGCCCGAAAACGCACTCGATTTCAAGAAGTGTATCGATGAAAATATTTTAAGATCCGACGGGTTTTATCTTAGGTTTTACATAGTTGCGCTGATGAGCTTTTACTTGACCGAAAACTATGTTCGGGAAGTTCTTTCGCTGACGGAAAAGATCGACGGAAAGGGCTATTATAACGATATGGCGATCGCATGGCTGATCTCCGTTTCTTACGTCAAATTCAGGGAAACCACGCTCGAATTTTTAAAGAACGACAAGTTGAGCGAGTTCACGCATAACAAGGCGATCTCCAAGATAAACGACTCTTTCAGAGTAAGCAAAGATGACAAACAACTATTAAAAAGTTATATGAGGAAAAGAAAGTAATGGACATTTTGAAGAGGATCACTCAGGAATTCAATTTGAAAGAAGACCACGTTGCGAACATCGTCAGCCTTCTCGACGAGGGCAACACAATACCGTTCATCGCAAGGTACAGAAAGGAGATGACGGGGCATATCGACGATCAGGTGCTTCGTGAATTTGCCGACAGGCTCACATACCTTCGCAATATCGAGAAGAGAAAGGAAGAGGTTACGTCGTCTATAACCGAGCAGGGCAAGATGACCGACGAGATAGCCGCAGCCCTTGCCGCAGCGGAGACGATAACGGAAGTGGAGGACATTTACAGACCGTATAAGCAGAAGAAAAAGACGAGGGCGACGATAGCTATATCCAAGGGCTTAGAGCCGCTTGCCGACGTTTTGCAGGCGCAGAATATCACGGAGGGCACGCTCGACGAACTCGCCGCTCCGTACATAAACGAAGAACTCGGCGTCATGACGGCGAAAGACGCTGTTTCGGGCGCAGAGGACATAATTGCGGAGAGAGTGTCGGACGATGCGGAATTGAGAAAGAAACTCCGCAGAATTTACCTCAAAAACGGCGAGATAGCCTCTAAACTCACCAAAGAGGAAGAGGACGGCGCAAAAACTTACGAGATGTACGCCGATTATCAGGAAGGCGTAGCAGAGATAAAATCGCACAGAATACTCGCCATAAACAGAGGCGAGGACGAGGGCTATTTAAAGGTAAAGGTAAATATCGACGAGGATTTTGCCGTAAGGGTTTGCGAAGTGGGCTTCGTGAAAGAGGGTAGCATAACCACGCCTTGCGTAAAGGCTGCGGTTGCCGACGCTTATAAGCGCCTTATCCACCCGTCGATAGAGAGGGAAGTGAGAAATTATCTCACCGAAAACGCACAGGAACAGGCGATAAAGATGTTCGACGTAAACCTTCGCCCCCTCTTGATGCAGCCGCCCGTAAAGGACAAGGTAACGATGGGCTTCGACCCGGCGTACAGAACGGGCTGTAAAATAGCCGTAGTAGACGGCACGGGCAAAGTTTTGGATACGACGGTAGTTTACCCGACTCCGCCGCAAAGCAAGACCGAAGAGGCGAAAAAAGCCTTGAAAGGGCTTATCGACAAATATTCGATAGACGTAATTTCCATCGGCAACGGAACGGCTTCCAAAGAGTCGGAGATCTTCGTTTCCGAGCTTGTAAAGGACTATAACGGCAAGGTAACTTACGCCGTGGTAAACGAGGCAGGCGCTTCGGTGTATTCCGGCTCGCCGCTCGCCGCAAAGGAATTTCCGCAGTACGATCTTACGCTCCGTTCGGCAATATCCATTGCGAGGAGATTGCAAGATCCGCTTGCCGAGCTTATAAAGATAGACCCAAAGGCGATAGGCGTAGGGCAGTATCAGCACGACATGCCTCCGGCTCGGCTCGACGCAGTTTTGGACGGTGTGCTTGAAGATTGCGTAAACAGCGTCGGAGTGGACCTCAATACGGCAAGCCCTTCGCTATTATCCCACGTTGCCGGGCTAAACAGCGGCATTGCGAACAATATTATTTTATACCGTGAAGAGAACGGCAAATTCTCGTCGAGAAAAGAGCTTTTGAAAGTGCCTAAACTCGGGGCTAAGGCGTTCGAGCAGTGCGCAGGCTTTTTGAGGATAAGGGACGGCAAAAACATTCTCGACAACACCGCCGTTCACCCCGAATCTTACGCCGCAACCGAAAAGCTTTTGAAACTGTTCGGCTATACCGACAAGGACGTTGAAGAGAGAAAACTTTCCGAGCTTCCTCAAAAGATAAAGGCTTACGGCGAGGCTAAGGCGGCCAAAGAGTGCGGAATGGGCGTTCCCACGATGAACGATATAGTAACCGAGCTTTTAAAGCCGGGCAGAGATGTGAGAGATTCTATCCCCAAGACCGAGCTTCGCTCCGACATAATGGATATAAACGACCTCGTCGTCGGCATGGAACTTGTCGGAACGGTGAGAAACGTAATAGATTTCGGGGCGTTTATAGACATAGGCGTTCATCAGGACGGATTGGTGCATATATCCGAAATTTCCGACAACTATATAAAACACCCCTCCGACGTGCTTAAAGTCGGGCAGATCGTCAAAGTGAGGGTAATAAGCGTAGACGTGAAGAAGAACAGAATAGGTCTTTCGATGCGCAAAGAGAAGAAGAAGTAAAATAAACGTTTTCGGCGGCGAGCTTTTGCTCGCCGCCGCTTTATATATTAGTTAAAATATTTATTAAAAGAGGAGTTCACCAAAAGGCGAACTCCTCTTTTATGTCTGCTTAAAATCTATTTAAGCTCGTTGTTACCTTATAGGGTAGGTATGCCATTCGTAACATTCCAGTAGATAGGATCGAGGCGAGATAAGCGTGCTTGAACGATTGCGTCGTCTGCGATAGCAGTTCCAGCATAATAACCGTATCTGCCGCTCGTAGGCGCAATAGCCGACTTGCCGTCCTGGCTCTGAAGAGCGAATTCATAGTTTTCGATCAAGCCGAAAGCATATACGTTTATGCTCTTTTCGACCATAAATCTACCGACCAACGCCATATTCTTCGCCGCTAAATACGTTTCAAGCGATTTATCGGTGGTGCTGCCATTCATCGTTTTTTCAGCAGCTTTTCTGAAATCAACAATGAGGTTTTTGACGTACAAGTCTCTCGCATTCGTGCTTTGGGAGATCAAAACGCCCGTTTGGGTGCTGATCCAATCTTTATTGCCTGTGGGGACTCCTCTGTTTCCAATATCGACAGCCGCCATATCGACGTAGACGTTTTCTACTCTCGATGTATTTACAGCTCTTGCGGTGAGGAATGCGCCCAAACCGACGCCGGCGTTAGTGAAACTTACGTTCTTTATCGTACCGCCGTAGAGAATGGTTATAAACGCACCTTCACCCTCTGTCATCTTAACGAGGCTCGGGTGAGTCGTCATTACGAGTTTGTCAATTTTATGACCTCTGCCGTCGAACGTTCCGCAGAAACCTCCGAGGGGGTTCCATGCGTCGGTGTAGAGCTTGTGAACGTGGTCATAAGAGGGCGTATCGCTCTGTCTTACGGCTCTGAAAATCGAGAGGTAAACGGGAACGTCATTGATTTCGGATGCCCATGTAATATCGTTGCCGAGAACGAAGTAGCCGCCCCAAAGAAGTTCGTTTTCTTCGCACTTATAGGCGATATTGCCGTAATTGTTGAAGTCGGTAACCGTCCTTATAACTTTGCTTACGAGCGTTACGGGAACGTCGTATCTGCCGTTTGCGGTAACGACGGTCATAACGTTGTAGCCGTAAGCATAGCCGAGCTGTGCCGTAGGAATGGAAAGCGTAGTTCCGTCGAGCGTTACGTTTTCAAGCTTTTCATCGTTTAACTTGACGTATTTAAGCTCGCCCAAATCGCTGCCCGCTATAGCGTTTGAAAGGTTGACCGCCGCAACGTGGTTTTCGTTTATCGTGCCGTCGTTATTGATGTCGAGATCGATATCGACTCTGCCGTTGAACGGATTCCAACTTTCAAGCATAGCCGTTACTTTGTCGTTTGCAAAGAACGTTTCGTAATTGTAGAACGGTTTTACCGTAAATCTGCTGTTGTCGTCGTAATAGCCGCTTCCGTAAGTGTCGGGGTTAACTATCGCAAAGACGTTTGAAGAAGCCGTATTTACGCTCCTTGCGCCGATGTAGAATACTTTTCCGCTGTTTGCTATAATCTCAACGGAAATTCCTGTTACTTTCGAGTAATCGACAACGACGTTTTTAAGAGTTGTGTTGTTGTCCGGTGCGGCGCCGAGCGCACCCCAGCTTAAGTTGTCGGTAACGTCTATCTGATCG
>CACXDQ010000172.1 GCA_902766475.1 uncultured Eubacteriales bacterium | reverse complement strand
CTTTTCGGCGTTTTGAAGTTCCGCCGCAACCTCTTCGAGAATACTCTCGTCGTTTTCCTCGGCGGCGAGCGTTATCATTACCTCTGCGTCGGAAACGGCTTTCTGCGCCTTGTCGAACACGTCGAGCTTGTTTCTTATCTGTTGCGCCTCACGGTTTATTTGCTTTGATTTTTCAATGTCCGACCAAACTTCGGGCTTTTCAAGCTCGGCTTCGAGCTCCTTTAATTTTATTCGCTGATTAGCGACGTCAAAGAGAGTATCCTGCCTCTTCCAAAGTCTTGTAAAGTCCTCTAACTTTTTCTTCGTAAACGTCAGTTCTTACCATAATAATTATCTCCTTTTTACCGCCGCCGCATTTTTCGAGAGGCAATGTACTCTTCCTTTAAATTATTGTCGGGCGGCGAAATTTTTATTCGCCTAATCATTATAGCTCATTTATCGGAAGTTGTCAAGTAAAATAGGCGGGGCGCATCTTTTGAAGATGCGCCCCGCCCGATTTTAAACCCGAAATTAAGTTGTTTTAACGAGTTAAATGCTTGTTTTCATTCGGCTAAACTACTGTGCCAAAGCTATCGGCGTGGGTACGCCGTTTACTATCGTCCAGAAATGATTTGCCCACGACAAGAGCGACGAAACGTTTTTAAGCTCTTCCCTCGAAGCGTAGAGCGAGCCGTTGATCGCCCTCGTGTAGTATTCGCCTTTTACGACGGCGACTATCGTGCTGTCCGCACTGTACTGCTTTGTCGTCGGGAAGTAAAGGGGTGCGTTCAACTCTCCGGCGTCGGTGTAATCTATAAATACCCTATACGTCTTAGCCGTTCCGCCCTCTTGCCATACCGAAGCAATAGCGGCGCCGTTTGCGCCCGTTTCGACGTGGCTCACGCCTATATACACGTCCTGAACCGTGCCGAATACTATTTTCGCAATTACGCTCGGTCCGTTCGTTATGGCAATCTTCACGTTCGTAAACGCCACGTTTTTAATTACGCCGCTTATGCCGAGCGTGTAGCCGAAGAAGCCGCACGTCGCCTTCTTTGAAACGAAGTTGGAGATGACGTGTCCGTTTCCGTCGAATACGCCCATAAAGCCGTTGTTTTCGCCGTCCCTGTGCTGAGCGTCGGTCATAGCCGTCGTCGGAAGGAAGAAACCGCCGAAGTTTGACGGGAGATCTTTTTCGCAATCGACGTCCATACCGAGCAAGAAGTAGCCGTCCCACACGAAGCCGCCCTGATAAGCGTATTTAGTGAGATTTTGAAGCTCGTCGACGGTATCTATCGCCTTGCTGATAATCAGAACGTTGACCTTGACCGCAACGCCGCCGTTCTTTCCGGAAATATACGCCGTCAACGTCTTTTCGCCGTAGAAGAAAGTGCCGAATACTGCGGTATTTATCTTTAATTTACCGTCCGAAGAGAGGGTAAATCCGTCTGTGCCGTAACTCACGCCGTCCACCTTGACGTCGTCTAACGTGCCGACGTAAGCCGAGCCGAGCGCAATTTCGGCGGTTGCGGCGGCGTTTGCCGTCGCCTTGCCCGTTGCGTCGTACCCGACGTCGAGGTCTATCGTTACCCTTTCGCCGTCGTTGTAAATAGCGTAGGCATACTCATTTACGACGAGTTTGCAGAGTGCGACGTTAGAGGAATTGAATAGTGAAGCAAGCGTTACGACGTATGTGCCGCCGATCGAGCCGTCGCTGACGTCGGGTATAATTATCGTGTTGCCTTTAAGCCTTATGCCGGCTTTTGCCGCCTCGGGAGAAAGAGTTACCGAAACGGCGCCCACGGCGTTGAATTTGAGTTCGAGCGATTCGCCGGAATTTGCCTTGACGACCTGATAATCGCCCTGCTTTTCCGCGCCCTCAACGACTATTTCTTCGTTCGCCTTAGCCTTTATCTCGTCGACGAGCGCCAACGGGAACGGAACGCCCAAAGAAACGTCCCAGAACTCGTTATCCCACGACGCAAATACCGCTTGCGCCGTCTTGTCTTGCTTTAATTCCGCATACGACGGATAGTGATTGCCGTTTAAAACGGAGCCGCCGGAAGCGTTTTCCCTTATATAGTTGCCCGAAACGATCGCATAGATGACGGACGTGCTTGCCGTGAAGTTTTTGGTGGTCGGGAAGTACGAGGGGGAATTGAGAACAAGCCCGCTGTAATCGACGACGATATTTGTATTTACGGGAGAAGCCGCAGCCGCCCAGTTGCCGCAGAGCGCTCCGCCTACAGCACCGCCGGCGATATAGGCGAATTTCATATAGAGATTAGAAAGCGTGCCGTAACAATAAGTGGTTATTACGGACGACGAGCCGGAAAGCTTTATATCCGTAAACGCGACGTTTCTTATAACGCCCGTTTCAGCCAAAGTCATTCCGAAGAAAGAATCGGAAGAAACTGTGAGAACTTCGACGCTTTTAAGAACGTGCCCCCTGCCGTCGAATACGCCTCTGAAACCAAAGGTGAAGCCGTCCGCATAGGCAAGGTTGTTGTCGCAGAGAATGTCTTTAAGCCCGGCGCAGTCAATATCTGCGCCGAGGACATAATAGCCGTCGAACACGCCGTTTGAAATTTTCGCAATATTTCTCAAAGAGCCGAGTTCTTCTTTCGTGTCCACGATAAGGCTGTAAGCCGTTACGGGGAAGGTGTAGGATATCTTATCCGTTTCTATAATGAGTTTTGTCTTGCCGAGTTTGCCCGCCGCATTGGTAACGGACGAGAAATCGAGCTTAACTTCGCCCGTCGATCTCGTATATGACGAGAACACCGATTGCCCGTCAAAGTGTGCGTTTATTACGTTGCCGACAAGGTCGTATTCCGAAACGTTGAGCGACTGTTTTTCGCCCGACCTTATTTCAAAGACTATTTCGTCTTCGACTTCGACCGAAACCTTGGGTTTTATTACGTTTACGATAATGACGATATCTTCGTAACCGTCCGCCTTGCCTACGACGACCGCTTCGCCCTCGTTTGCGGCGGAGATGATTCCGCCTATGATGTCGACGCATTTGTCAACCGTCGTCCAGGTGTATGCGACGGGGGTTACAGCGCCCGTCTTTATATCGTATTTCTCGACGGAAAGCTCTATTTCCTTGACTCCGCCGTAAGTGTAGAGGTCTGCACGGTATCCGCCTTCGGTAGGCAAAACGCCCGACACATTCATCGTATATTCGAGTTCGATGACGGTTATCTCTATCTTGTCGACGGCTATCTTGCCGCCCATTTCGGCATAGGCGACGTATTCGGTATAGCCGTTTTCGACGGGCGAGAAGAACGCATTGCCACGACCATCCGTTGCGATTGCCGCAACGCCGTCGTCGGCGTCGTCAGCCAAAACCCATTTCACGGGATAATCGGCGGAAACGTCCGTTCCGTTATACGTCAGCGTGTAGCCGACCTCGAATTTTTCATCGCCGAAAACGCTGTTTAAAACGGCTTTATTTGAAGTGAGTTTGAGTTCGGGAAAACCGACTATCTGCGTAGTTACGGTACATTCCGCACTCTTGCCGCCGACTGATGCGGTTATCTTAGCCGTTCCGGTTACGCCCTTCGAAAAAACTTCGCCGTCGTCGCTTACCTCGGCTATTTCGGGCGCAGAGCTGTTCCACGTTACTTTGCCTAAAACATCGGTAAAAGCACGGAGTTTCGCCTCGCTGAAAATATCCATCGTTATCGACGAGGAAGAGAGAGTTATGCCGTTTTCCTCCACGTCGGCGCTTTCGCCCGTCGGCGTTTTGCCGCCGTTTCCGCTGTCGCCGCCTTTAGAGCCGCCGCCGCAAGCCGCAAACGCCGCAAGCGCAAACACGGCGAGTAAAGACAATATCACAAGATAAAATTTCTTCATTGTTTTATCCCCCTTATAAGCCCCAGCCTGCGAAGATCACGCTCATGTCGCCGTCGTGTTCTCTGTAATCGAATATATCGAGTTCGATACAGTCGTCACGGAAGCTCGTCCTTATCTCGTTGAGTTCTTCGGGAGAATAGGAATAAGCGTAGAGCGTACATTCGAGGTATCTCATGAAGATGGACTCTATCTTTATCCTCTTTACGAGTTTTTTGTAGAGCGTGGGATCTTCGAGTTCGAAGTGGGCTATCTTTTCATACGCCTCGTCGATGAGTTTGAGCCAGCTCTCGGTGAGCATTTTGGGCCAGAATTTTTCGTCGGCGTACTCTTCGTAAATACCGCCGTCAAGCCCGTAGGAAGGATCGGTTTCGATGTTGGTTTCCCAAGCCGTTATCTGATCGTAGAGGTCTTTCATCGGCTGTGCGGCGTCGAGGAAATAATTTTCGAAGAATTTCTTTTCGAGATCTCTGTAATCGACCGTTACGTCGAATTGCGCCTTGGCGCAGAGATATTCCTTGAACTTGCCGAAACAGGGAACGTTTTTATTTTTTCTCTGACCTTCGTTGTAGATGAAGAAGGTGTTGTTTTTCTTTAAGAAATAGTATGTGTCCACCATCGAGGAATAGGAATTGTACGGATAGAGATAATGGTGATAGTTACATTCGTAAACCCAAGCCATTATCTTCGTTGCGTATTCGCCCCATCTCTCGAAATTTTCGGCAAACGGCTCGTTCACGCCCTCGTCGAGCGGAATAGTGTATTTCGCCGAAATGGGAGCTATTATAACGCAAACGTTGTCGTTGAGTTTTAAAGAAGGATCTTCGCTGACGGGGGTAGTGGGAGCGTTCAAAGAGGTGTGATAAGCGAAGAAACACAATACTATCTGTCT
>CACXDQ010000171.1 GCA_902766475.1 uncultured Eubacteriales bacterium | reverse complement strand
TCGAGAGTTTCTATTATCTTGGTAACGTAGACAACGCCGAAGTTGACGAGATAGAAGTTATCCTGAGATTTTTCGGAAACTATGTTAACGCTTACTTCACCGTAAGGCTTGCCGTCCATCTTAGTTCCGTCGATCGCCGCCTTACCTGCATTCACTAAGCCTTCGCCTATAAGCGTATCTCCGAGGAATATTTTGACCTCGTCGCCTATATATTGAGCCGCTTCGGAAAGGTTTAAAGAAGTGGTATCGTTAGTTATTAAAACCCTTTCGGAAGGTGTTACGGAAATCTCCGTAACGTTAGTTACGATAAGTTTCATCTCCACGGAAGAAGAGTTGATAAACGAAGTCGCCTTTAAAGTTATCTCGTTGCCGACCGCACTTTCATCCGCATAAACCACGCCTTTTTCATAGGTTACGCCCGTATGATCGCCGACAAAAGCTATTTCGGAATAGCTTTCGTTTACCGTCAACTTCTGCGGCTGACCTACAAAGAGCCTATCCGCCTTTTCGTTGAACTCGATCTGCTTGTCAACGTCGAGCGACGCTAGAGTAGTGGGAGTAAAAGGTATTCCGTTTATCGTTTTCCAGAACGATTTATCCCATTCGTCGAAAACGCCTGCCGCCTCAACGTCCGCAACAAGTTCGGACAGCGAGCCGTAAGAATAACTTGCGCCGGTTTTTTTCAAAGCCTCTTCGTGCGTGCATACGGCGACGACGTTTTCCATTGCCGAAGCTCTACCCGCAAGCAAGAGGTTCGTAAGACCGTATTTACCGACGACGTATTTAATATCCGCACCCGTCGTGTCTATAAAGCAATCTCTGACCTTTGCGTTTTTGTTCGCTCTGAAACAGAAGAACGAGCCCATATAACGAGGTTCGGAATAGGTACTCGGCTGATCTATATCTCTGTTGTCAATACCGACGCCGACCGACTTATAGGCTATCCTCACGTTTTCGATCAAACCGCCGCCGGCACAGCATATAAAGCCGTTATTTTCGTAGACCGTAGCGTTTGTGAACGAAACGTTTCTTACCACGCCGGAATCGGCAAGCACGCCGATAAGCCCGCCCTGAGAGTTGGGAAGTTTTTTTCCTCTGACCGCCAATCCGTCGATATTGTATCCTCTGCCGTCGAACACACCCATAAAGCCGTGAATGGCAAAGTCGTAATTAGACGGTACGGACGCACCGAGCGCCTTATTTCTCTCAAAGAGCAGGTCGAGATCTATCATAGAGGTGTAAACGCCGTTATAATCAATATCGCCGCCGAGGATAAAGTAGCCGTCCCACTGCATAGAGTTTTCTCTTGCGTTTTCGGCTATCGCAGCCATTGCGTCGAGATCCTCTTTATTGTTTATAACGAGGCTGTATATCTCGATGGGCATCTCATAGCAAACTTTGTCGGTGTAGATATACATTTCCGTTTCTCCGAGTTCGCTCGCCCTCGTCGGGAAGTTCCCGTTGAAGTATATCGTATTTCCGCTCGCTCTCTTTAATACGCTTTTCCCGCCGATAACGACGTTTTCGATATTTCCGACAATATCGTTTTCAACGGTATAAAGAGTAGTTTTCGATGCGTCTATTAAAGTCGTTTCGTCGAGAGCCACCTCGGGAAGGAAAACCGTTGCAAGAATGGATACGGTGCAAGTAGCGCCGCTCTCGTCGGTGTAAGTGCCCTCTATCATTGCGGAGCCTGCCGAGTGTCCTACGAGGGTGTAACCCTTTCTTGCGCTGCCTTCGAGCGAAACGATGCTCTCGTCGTTGGGCTTTGACCACTCTATGGTTGCGCCCTGCTTTACGGCTCCGTCGACGATGACGTCAAAGTCAAGCTCGACGGTATCGAAATAATCGCCCAGCGAAGTAGTGGCGATGTTTACCGTGTAATAGCTTTTGTTGGGAACGAGCTTGTCGCCCTTATATTCGCAGAAAACCTCGTTTTCATAGACCGTTACGCCGAGAATAGTGCGAGAGGTCTTTTCCCTTGCCGAGGCAGATATTACAAATTCGGTATAGCCGCCGGAAACTGCGTTTATCGAAAGCGTATTTCCGCTTATCGACGCATTTGCTATTCCGCTCTCGGCAGAGCCGGAAAGAGCTACGGAATACTCTGCAATGTCGGTTATATCTTCCCTATTCCAGAAACAATTTATTTCCGTAGTATAGTTTCTTCCGACGGTGAGATACACTTCGTCGCCGAGCTCTATTTTGGGAGAATATTTAGACGGAGTTACCGTAACGTTACAATTTGCCGAAACGCCCTTTGCGGTTGCCGTTATAACCGCCGTTCCGACGGTTTTTGCCAACACCTCGCCGCCTTTGACTTCGGCGACGGAAGCGTTTGACGACGACCATTTCACGTCCGATTCGTCCGCCCCGACCAAGGACGGAGTAATTAAGATCTTATCGTACATTTCAAGCATAACGTTGCTCTTGTCGAGCATGACGTTTACGCCTGATACGTCGACGCTTTCCGTAGAGGAATCTATCGGCTCGTTGCCGCCTTGCGAATTGTTTTGAGTTTTACCGCAGCCTACGGCAAAGCATGCCACACTTACGGCAAATACCGCCGACAATGCGATTTTTGCTAACGTATATTTTTTCATACAGTCATCCTCCCTCAGATAAGATTCCACGAGCTGAACACTGCGTCGATTGTAAAATGTTCCTGGTGCGAGGTGTTCTGAAGAGCATAGAAGTCATTCATAAACTCTCTTCTCATTTCAACAATGGTGTCGTTGCTGAAAGAGTCGGCATAATCGTTACAGAGAACGTATCTCGGGAAGAGAGTTTCGCAGAGAATGTGTTTTTTAAGTGCCTCGTATTTTTCGGGATCGTCAACCTTATAATGTTCTATTGCGGCGTAAGCCTTATCGCAAAGCGCAAGCCACGATCTCAATTTGCCCTCTTCCCAATATTCTTTTTTGGAGACGTTATAATTGTGCACGCCGCCGCCTATCTCAGATTCATAGTGACGAAGATTTGCGACTACTTCTTCAAAGAACTGCCTCATATAGTCTTTTGCGTCGTCGAAATAATAGTTGAAGTATCTGTCGACGAGAGTATTGTAATCGTTATTTACGTCAAATTCAAGCTTTGATGCAAGGTAATCTCTAAGTTTGGCAAAACCCGGGTTGTTGGGGTTTTCCCAAGTTCCTTCGCTGTACATATACTTGCCGCCGTGATCCTTGAAATACCTCATATTTTCGGCGTAAGAATCAAAGCTGTTATACGGATATAAATATTGATAGTAGCTTATCTCGTAAAGCCAGAAGTAGAAAGAACCGCCGAGCCCGCTCCATGCGTCTACCCTGTTTTTGTAGACTAAATTTACGGGATCATAGAAAGAATAGATATAGCTTGCCGCAGCCGCAGCGTACATAAGACCTACCCTTTCGCCGCAGACGAGAAGTTTATCTTCGCCGCTTTCCGTCTTGCCGTCCTCGTAATACACTTCTCCGTTTTCATCGAGCCAGAAACGGCGTTCCACCTCGGGCACGCCCTTGCCGTTTTCGTCGAATACGTAATTGCCGTTTTCGATTTTGGAGGGGGCGTTTATCGCGTCGCCGTAAACGAGCATTATGATGTTGAGCTCGTGGTCGGGCTCGAAACCGTCCTCTATCGCCTGTTCGCTGTCGAGATAATCGCCCACGATCTTTGCGACGTCGTTTATAAGCATGAGCATTGCGCCCGCAATGGAGTTATAGAAGGCGTAGCTTGCTTCGCAAGTGTCGCAATGGCAACGTGATACGGTATTTCCGAGAGCGACGTCCATCTGAGAAATGAGAATGTTGTTTATATCCTTACTGTTGTTGTTTATGAAATAAATAAGGCGTTCGGCAAAGCGGTTGACCATAAGCGCATATTCTTCCTTATTTCCGTGCGCCGTAAAGCAAGACTGCGCCTTTGCCGGATCGTCAGAATACCAACCGGGATGTTCGTCCCTATCGCTTTTAAGCGTATAGTCGCACACGTTGTGTACCCAACCGGAACCCGTATTGATAAACATCGTAGTTGTGGTGAAACCTAAACCATAAGCGGTTTCGCCGTCGACGTTGTTTACTTGCTGACGATAGTCGTAATCGGGGCGCTCGACAATATCCATTTTGGGGAGGATCTTGCCGTCTCTCTCGAAGATGATCAAGTCGCCCGCAAACATATCATAGCCTAAAACCGCCCTCAAAAACGCAAGCGCCGCCATCTGATAGCCGTTTTGAGTATAAGCTTCGATAAATACGTTTTTACCGTATGTCTTAATTGTGTAACCCGCAATACCTATCTTATCGTAAGACGGTTTTTCAAACCCTTTCTCGTTGAAAATATCGTCGCAACCCAAGAGAACGTATGTTGAATCGGCGGTTACGGTCGCCTCGATTTCGTCGATTTTGACCAAAGAGATGCCCGTCGCCTGAATTATCATCTTGTTTATGAACGAGCTTGCCTGAGTTGCTGTGCCGTCGCCCACAACTATCTTATAATCCGTCTTTTTGTCGACTATGAACGCCCCTGCCGGATCGTCGTAATCTATATTTACGTCGTGTAAAGTTCCCTCGGCGAAATGCGGATCAAAGTCGGAAATAACCGAGGCGTCGTCATACTTCATCCAGTCGTAATTTTGCGAAGGGGTCTGTTCTTTTGAGCTGTCCGAGCCGTCGCCGCCGCTTTTTCCGCACGAAGCGAATACCGTAGCGCCGAGCGACAACGCAAGCAGCGTAGATATTATCTTTTTAACTTTCATATTCCACCTCACTTTGTAACGGTAACGTAGATAAATTCGATAGACATATTGCCGAATTTATCGTAAGCTACCACGCTGAATCTGTAAACGCCCTCGTAAGCCACCTTAATCGAATTTTCTTTGTTTTTGAATTCGAGGAGCTTGCCCTGAGAGGTGAGGACGAATCTCGTTATCGTGATTTCATCTTTGCCCGAGATATTGTCCTTTACCGCAAACGTCGGGAAGGAGATGACGTCGCCGACCTTAGCCGTGGTCTTGTATCCCGACTTAAATATTATTTCCGGAGCTTCCTCGTCGATAACGGCGACGTAGTTGGTAAATATCTTGTCGTTGTTTCTCTTTGTCCAGTCGACTTCTCTCGCATAGTAGAGTATCTGATAATAGCCGTAATTATCGAGCAAAATGGTATATTCTCTGTCGGCATCAACGCCGTCGAGCTTAACTCCGTTGACGTCGGAGACGACCACGTCTTCACCGTTGACGGAAACGGTTACGGTAACGGTCAACGACGTATAGGGAGAGAACGTGTCCGCTGCGACAGCAGGTGCGAGGACGTAAACGGAATTTATGGCATAGCTTCCGCCGATGTCGCCCAAGACGGCGAGCGTAGGAGATCCGGTATCAACGTTTCTGTTTGTTACGTTGGTGCCCGTAATAGATTTGAGCTGATAAGCCGCACCCTTTTTTGCGTTCAACATATTGAGCGTAACGTAAACCTTGTTGGAAACGAAACCGTTGAACGGCTTTCCGTCTATGGTCTGCCCCGTCGTTACGACAAGGTTGTCAAGCTTGAACGACGAGTTTTCAAAACCTAATGTAAATTCCGAGGAATTGACGTTTTTACCGTCCAATTCGACGAGGTATTTACCGCTCTCGACTTTTATTTTACTCGTTCCCACACCTACCGTCATAGCGACGGCGACGTCGGGATATTCGGCGTCTCTCAAAATTATTTCGAGCGCCTTATACCTTATGCTGCCGAAGTTTAAAAGCTTTATATTGAAACCCTCCGAAAGCTGAGGATTTGCGAACGTCCACCCTACTCTTTCACTGCTCTCGTTTGCGACGAACGCAATGCCCGTCAGCGTTTCACCCATATACACGTCGTCGACAATGGTAAAGCCGTCGCCGTAGAAGTAGTTTTTAACGTAAACGGTGTTGCCGTCTCTCGCTATTATAACGGGAACGTCATAGTTTCCGTATTCAGCGTCTCCGTAATAATACCTTACGTTTATAGTCTGCTTGTTTTCGGAAACTTCGGGAATGAATTCGTCGCCGGCGTTATACGTCGACGTCGTGCCGTCTGCGGTAACGTCGACCTTCATGAGCTTGCGCTCGGTCTTGCCCGTGGAATAAATATTTGCGTATATTTCGGGAAGAACGTATTTTACGCCCGCAATATATACGGCGGGAAGAACGAGATCGTCTACGAAAACAGGATCGTCGTGAGCCAAACCTTTAAGCTTATACACGGCGACGGCGGAATTGCCGATATAGTCGGTTACGACGTGTCTTATCGTCCAATCGCCGGCTGTTTCCGGTCTGAAATATTCGTTTTCGATCTCCGTTACGTTGCCGTTTAAAGACGCTGTCGTCTTGACGGTGTAATTGCCCGATCCGCCCGTTATTTCGGGATACGGAACAAAGGCGAGGTTACCGAGTTTTATCTCCTTGACAGCCGTTTCGGGAATCGTTATGTCGATGGGGGCTATATTTCCGCCGGCATGAACGCTCATTGTCTTTACACATTCGTTTCCGAAAGCGTCGCAAGCCGTATATTCTATCGTATAGTATCCGCTTCTGTCCGGGGTGAACGTATCGCCGTTTACGTTTACGGAAACGGGCGTAGACGAAGCGTAATTATACCACACTTTGACGTTTACCGCGACGTTGCCCGAATAATAGTCGTATGCGGTGGCGGAAGGAATTTTATAAGCCTTGCCGATCGCTGCTTCGGGAAGATTATCGTATTCGGTATCAACGGTTATTTCAGGCTCTGCGTAATCGAAAAACAGATCGTCGGTAAGGTTATCCATCGCAATAGTCTGCGTAATGCAGAAGTTTGCGGTTGCGCCGACATAGCTCGAAGCGCTTACGGAAAGCCTCACGTATCCGCTCTTAAAGCCCGACCAGAGATTGTTATAATACTCTGCGGAATCGAGATCGGACACGAGTACGCCTTGACTGTAAACTCTCTTTGCGTCATTGTCGAACGTAACGTAGAAATTATCTTTATCCGGAACGTAATCGCCGGTAGGACCGGACCAAGAAACGTTGCCCCTTGCGTCGTAGTTAGACTGAGCTATCCATGTCATTCTGTTCGTAGCGCCTATACCATCGTTGACGTGAAGCCCTTTGCCCTCTTCATATCCGACCATATCCTGACCGTTGCCGCCCGCCATGACGAACGTAGCCGATTTGCCCGAAGTGGGAGCTATCTTCCAACGGTTATAATCCACTTTAAAATAAATTGACGGATCGACCGAATCCGTAAGCGTAACGGTGAGTTTATCGAAGTCCGCCACACCCCTCTCGTCGGGGGTGATGAAACCGGAAATTATGCGGTTTTCTTGAGTAAGATCCCTTACGTCAATGAGCTTTGTAAACGTAAGCACGTCGGAGCCGGCAAGGCGAACCAAAAGCCCGTCGCTGTTTGAACCGTATTTGGAATAATGTCCGTAATCGACGGAAGTTATGCCTTTTTTCAAATAGGTGTAGCTCAAGTAATCGACGTCGAAAACATATTCGTTGAAATAGCTTACGCCGTCGATATCCGCGAAGTATCTGACGGAATAAGTGCCCGCCTTATCGAGCAAAACGCTTTTATCCGCAGTGGACGTGCCGTCGGGACACTCAACGTTGAACGACGCTTGCGCACTTCTTCCGCCGACTTTAAGGACGTAATCGGGAACGTTGAACGTCGAGCCGAAATCGTAATGATCGGAAATCTCGACCCCGGTCGTTTCCCACGTCTCGCCGGCATATGCGCCGATAGCCGCAGTTACGCCCGCGACGGACGCGGAGATAGCCGCACACATCGAAAGCACAATGAAAAGTCTTGTTTTTTTCTTCATAATTTTCCTCTTTGTTTTTATATTGGCAAATTTTTATGCAAGTTGTCTGTCAACCCTTTACGCCGCCTATCGTGAGATTGCCGAGCAATCTGTTGTGGAAGGCGATAAACAGCGCCGAAGTGGGGATAATGAGTATATAAGCCGCCGCCACCTTGACGGGCGTGGGGCTAAGCTCTCCCGATTTTGACTGTATCCAGTACATCTGATCGGCAAGCGTGGGATGAGTGGGAAGATAGACGAGAGGCGTCTGATAATCGTTCCACAGTGCGACGAAATTTATCAAAAGCACCGTTAAAAACGTATTTTTCGCAAGCGGCATGGCGATCCTCAGCATTATGCCGAGATCTCCTGCGCCGTCTATCTGCGCCGCCTCGCCAAGCGCCGCCGGCATAGATCTGAACATCTCGTAAAAAACGAGAAAATAAAGCCCAAGGAAATTGGCTTTCATTATCCACATACCGAAAATGCTGTCGTAAAGACCGAAATTCTGCGCCATCTGCACTTCGGAAGCAAGACTGCCGACGATGGGTATCATCATTACCACGAGGACGGTGCCGTACACTATTTTCGAGAATTTATAACGGTATTTTGCGCATAAATATGACGTTATACACGGCACGAGGGTGTTGAAAAAAGCACCGCCTATCGAGTATAGCACCGTATTTAAGAGCATTTGCGGAAAGCCTATGTGCAGAAGCTGAGTTACGCCGTCGACTTTTATGCCCGGCGTCGCCTCGAGATGATTGAATACCGTGACGTAATTTCTGAAAGGATAATGTCCGTCAGACCAGTCGGAAGGAAGCCCGAGCTTGTTTATACCGAATTCAAACCACGGCTCTTTGAGCGAGGTTATAAAGCCCCAATACAGGATATAGAGGAGCAAAATTCCGTAAATCGCCAGCAAAACAAGCATCACCACGGTAAGCGGCGACATCTTGTCGTGTCTTTCTTTGGAAGGTTTTATTGCGTGTTTATTTCCGTAAGCCATAATTCCCTCCTAATCTTCGCTCGGTCCGAACCTGTTTAAAAGGTATCTGACCGTGAACGTCAAAGGTATCGCAACTGCGGTAAGCATAAGACCGAGCGCCGCAGGCGACGACCACCCCGACGGATTTTGCTTGTTCTGATATACCATGAGGTACATCCAGTAGCCGAGAGATCTTAAATCCGCATACTGCGTTGTGCCGTAGAACGAGAAAACGTTCCACTGGTTGATAAATAAACCCGCCAAGCCCGTTATCAAGAATACGGAGATCGTGGGGAAAGCCATCGGGAGAACTATATGGAAAAATTCTCTTAGCGCTCCCGCCCCGTCGAGGTGAGCGGACTCTATTATTTCGGGCGATATGGTCGACATCTTGTTTGAATACATCAATACCGTCGTTCCGAAGCTCGTGAAAATAGTATAGAACATTACCGTTCCGAACTTATGCGTGGAATTCGCCGACAAAAACATCGGGTCCTCTATTTTGAAAAAGCCGAGTATTTCGGGCAAAGCGTAGTCCATAATATACGTGAAAAGTTTGACTAAAACTATGCTTGCGATTATCGACGGCATAAAGAGAAGTACCCTGAAAAGCGAAGCCATGGGCATTCTCTTAAATATGTAGTAAGAGAAAAACAAGGCGAGCGGCACGCTTATTAAAAGCGACGTCAGATACGCCCTTAAAGACACGAGTGCCGCTCCGCCTAACATTTCGAGTTGCGTCGGGTCGGTGAAATAAGTGGTGAAATTGCTTAGCGTCCAAGTAAATTCGGAATAGTTTTCCGGATTTATATCCTTGAACGCAAGAAGTAACGAGTTGAAGTTTACACCGACGTAAAAAATTGCGAATTGCGCCACGGGCCAAGCCATAAAGACGATATAGAATATCAGACTTTTGGTCTTGCCCGTGAGCGAAAATCTTTTTTCTTCCATGATGTTAAAAGAATTTTTTATTTCCAGAATGATTTAGCCTTCGAGTATGTGTACAT
>CACXDQ010000170.1 GCA_902766475.1 uncultured Eubacteriales bacterium | reverse complement strand
CAAGGCGAACAGCGCAAAGGCGAATTCCGCACTTCTCGGCAAGATAGGCGACGGCAAAGCGGCGCTTGTAAACGACGTATTTATAAATAACGTAACCGTCATCGCATCCGATGCCCTTTCAACAGCCGTAAATTACAAAAATTCTTTTGCGCTTTTCGAGATAGTTTTAAATAACTCTCTTGCCGGACATATCAAGGTCGACGGGCTCAACGTCGTTGGCTTTAACTATTACGCATTAAACGTTACGTATAATATAAACAAAGCGAATAACATCAAGAAGATAATAGAGGCTTCGGGCGGCGTTTGCCAAGGGCTCAACATTTACAATTCGATAAGAGAATACGAGGCGGCTTAAATTGTAAAAACCACTCTATAAGTCGATAAACTTAAAATTTTAAGTGCGCCTTCCGAGCTAAAAGCTCGGAAGGCGCAACAATAGGAAGAAACACCAATGAACGTTTGGAGAATTATTAAAACGGTCGTTTACCTCGTTGCGGCGGCGCTTTTATTTATATTTCACGAAGGCGCAATGGAAATCGTTCCATATCTCGTCGGCTCGGTAATTTTCGTTTACGCAACGGAAACGCTTGCCGTGGCGATCTCAACGAAGAAAATTCTCACCGGGCACGTCACTTTGTTCGAGTTTCTCATACAGATACTTATCGGCGTTATACTCTTCCTCGTTGCCGGAGATACCGTAAAGGTGTGCGTAACGTGGGGTATATGGTCGATACTCAGAGAAAGCAAGGAGATAACGGAAGCGGTAAACCATCTTTTAAAGAAAAAGCCGGGGCTTTTAAACGCCATAGAGTCAATCGTAATTATAGTGATGTCGTTCTTTATGGTGTTAGAGCCTGCCGAGCATCATATACATACGCATATCTTTCTTCTCGGAGCGGAATTTATCTGCAACGTGCTTTTTATGAATATGAACTATTATTACGACAGATACATAGAGGGCAAAAAACTCCGCAAATCAACTTATAGCCCGACTTTTGAGGAAGAAATAGAAAAGCGTGAGGGAGATAGCGAAGAGGAAGAAATTGCTTAAAAAGCCAAATGCGAGGGCGAAAGTCGCTTTTCAAACAAAAAGCGACTTTCGCCCCCTTTTTATGTAAAAATATCTTGAAAAGAATAAAACTGTTGCATCTGCAACTTTCTTTTTTTCAATTTTAGTAATATAATAACTATTCATTAAAAGTAGGTGTAATTTTGCTCAACGGTCTTTATGAAAATTTAAGGGCGACGTCGCCGGTCGCCCCCATAATAATTTCGGTCGCAATAATGCTCTTCTTCGGCTTTGCGATGACGAGGGTAACAAAGCTTTTAAAGCTGCCGAACGTCACGGCATACGTCGTTGCCGGCATAATCATTGGACCTTACGTCTTTGATTTTATTCCCAAAGAGGTGGTAGTCGGCTCGGCGTTTTTGTCGGATATAGCGCTTGCGTTCATTGCGTTCGGAGTAGGGCAGTTTTTCAAGCTCGAAACGCTCAAAAAAAACGGCGGAAAAGTTGTCGTTATAACAATTTTCGAGGCGGTGATCGCTTCGATAGCCGTCTTTTTAGTAACTTATTTTGTTTTAAGGCTCAACTTTGCCTTTTCGATAGTGCTTGCGGCGCTCGCCTCGGCAACCGCCCCGGCGTCAACGCTTATGACGATAAGGCAGACGGGTGCAAAGGGGCATTTCGTCGATACGCTTTTGCAAGTGGTCGCACTCGACGACGTGGTGAGCCTCGTGGCGTACAGCATTGCGATATCGTTTGCGCTCGCATCGACGGGCGGAAACGGCGGTTTCGATTTCGGCGTTATCGTTATGCCCATACTCAAAAATGCGCTTGCCCTCGCCCTCGGCGCACTGTTCGGCTTTGCGCTTAAACTTCTTATTTCCGAACGCCGTTCGACGGACAACAGACTTATAATCGTCATCGCCGTACTGTTTACGTTCTGCGGAATATGCGCCGCACTCGACGTATCTCCGCTACTGGGCTGTATGGCAATAGGCACCGTTTACGCAAACGTCGTCAAAAACAGCGACAAGCTTTTCTTACAAGTGAACTATTTCAGCCCGCCGATACTTCTTCTCTTTTTCGTGAGGTCGGGCGTAAACTTCGATCTCGGCGCTCTCGTCGGCTCGTCGTCGGTCGGGAGCATGCCCCTCATCGTCGTCGGAATAATTTATTTTTTAACGAGGATAATAGGAAAATACGCCGGCGCTTGGCTTGGGTGTAAGATAGTCGGCGAGGACAAGAAAACGAGGCTGTGCTTAGGTTTGGCGCTCATTCCTCAGGCGGGCGTTGCGATAGGTTTGGCGGCGCTCGGCGCAAGGATTTTGGGCGGTGATACGGGCGTGGCGCTCGAAACGGTAATTCTCGCTTCAAGCATACTTTACGAACTTATAGGCCCGGCAATGGCTAAACTCGCACTATATCTTTCGGGCGCATATTCGCACGATATAGAGAAAGTCGCAGAGGTTTCTACCGTGGACGAAGAGGGTAACGAAAAGAGCGAGGTCGAGATACTTATCGAAAGGATAAACAAGATAAGGGCGGACATAAAGGAAGAGGAAAATAACGTCGATCCCGCCGAGGACGCATTTACCGAGGCGGCGGAAGAACATTTCAACGCAAGGACAAGAAAAGGGAGGCTCGGGAGATAAAATGGATCCTATATCAAAACTTTTGGGAACGTGGTCTAAGGAAATAGGCGTGTGGTCGGTCGTTTTAAGGCTTGCCCTCGCCGTCGTGTTTTCGGCGGTCATCGGCATGGAGAGGTCGTCTAAGCGGCATGCGGCGGGGCTGAGGACGTATATCGTTGTAGGCGTTGCGGCGACGGCGGCGACGATATTAGATTGCTTTTTGAAGTATTTGTTCAGTATAACGATACCCGTAATTTCGGCGGCGGCGCTCATAGGCGTTGCGATACTCAGCGGAAATTCTGTGCTTTTCAGCTCCAAAAGTCAGATAAAAGGGCTTACGACTTCCGTCGGGCTTTGGGCTTGCGGAATAATGGGCATGGCGTTCGGCGCCGGCTTTTATACGCTCGGCATAATAGGGTTTGCCGTGCTGTTGGTATGCCTCATTCTCTTTCCGCCGTTTGAAACGTACCTCAAAAACAGATCCAATCACTTTGAAATTCAACTCG
Source organism: uncultured Eubacteriales bacterium (assembly GCA_902766475.1). Lineage (GTDB taxonomy): Bacteria > Bacillota > Clostridia > Christensenellales > Borkfalkiaceae > UBA10281. The sequence goes on along the minus strand of CACXDQ010000170.1, from coordinate 2,370 downwards.
AACTCAAAAGCCGCAACAACTTGAAAGAATTCGTCGAAACGATGAGAAGGCTCGGGCTGAAAATAGACGATATAGAGCTTAACCCGTCGTATGCGAATTCCGGGCTGAGCGTATATACGATAGCGCTCACCGTCGTCGGCGAGGAGCTTAAAAAGTATAAGACGCACAGGGAGATAATAGAGGCTATCTCCACGATAGATTACGTCTGCCACGTCGAAGAATTTCAGTAAAACGGGTTTTTGAAGGTCAGAAAGGCAAAAAAGCAAAAAAATAACGCAAAAGAATTGTAAAAACTTTGCGGTTGTGGTATAATATAGTCGAAAATACTTCAATTTTGCGTGAAAAACCGCAAGGGAGAAAGATATATGGCGCTTTTTCGTACAAACATCGTCTGGAACGACGATTCTAAAGACGTTCTCGTCTACAAATTTCCCTTTAAAAATTTCGGAAGGGAAGTAAACAATAAGTCCACGCTCACCGTAAAGGAATCGCAAGTGGCGATTTTCGTACATAAGGGCAAGATAGCCGACGTTTTCGGACCGGGGCTTTATGAATTAAAGACGGAGATATTGCCCATCTTATCCAAACTTGCGGCATGGACATACGCATTTGAAACTCCGATAACCCTCGACGTCTATTTCGTCAACACCAAGCAGTTCACGGGCATAAAGTGGGGCACTTTAAACCCCATAATAATGAGAGATCCCGAGTTCGGCGCAATAAGGGTGAGGGGCTTCGGCTCGTTTGCGTTCAGGGTGGACGATCCGGGCGTGTTCTTGAACGAATTATTCGGCACGAACAGCTCGTTTAAGACCGACGACATCACCGGCTGGCTCAAAACCATGCTCTTATCCGCTCTCTCCGACGCTCTCGGCGAAAGCAAGATTTCGGCTCTCGACCTCGCCGCCAACACGATGGAGTTCAACGGGCTTATCAAGGACAAGATACAGGACAAATTCAAGGAGATAGGGCTTCTACTTACGAATCTCTTTATAGAGAATATGTCCGTTCCGCCCGAAGTCGAAAAGGCGTTGGACGAGAGGGCCAAATACGGCATTTTGAGCGACAGCACCGACACGATGATGAAGGTGTCGGCGGCGGAAGCGATGAAGTCGGCGGCGAAAAACCCCGGCACGGCGGGCTCGTTTATGGGCATGGGCGTGGGGCTCGGCGCAGGCATGGGCGTTTCGTCGTACATGGGCGGAGCTTTTTCGGGCGGCAACAATCAAAACGGTGCGAACAATGCAAGCGGCAACAAAGCCGTCGGCTCCGTCTGTCCGAATTGCGGTAAAAACGTTTCGGCGGGTGCTAAATTCTGCCCCGAATGCGGAACTAAACTCAATGCTAAAAGATTTTGCGTTAACTGCGGCGCCGAGATAACGGCGGGTGCTAAATTCTGCCCCGAATGCGGCGCAAAGCAAGAATGATAAATAAAAGTAAATTTTCAAAAGGAGGCAAATAAAATGGCTGAAAGAAAGATCACCGAAAACACGATTATAACCGAAGCGCTCGACATAAACCCCAACGCTCCCGAAATTCTCATGAAATACGGAATGCACTGCTTGGGCTGCGCCATCGCTCACGGCGAAACCGTCGGCGAGGCTGCCGAAGTACACGGCGCCGATCTCGAGAAGATGCTCGACGAGCTCAACGCAATAGACTGACGTTTAAACGGCTGAATTACGGCGTATTTGATAATATGGCGTCATTCGGCAAACTCGCACCCCACGGCGCCGCCGTGGGGTGCGTTTATAAGGAGAAAACACATGTCGGATAATATTGAAAGAAATTTCGGCGCAAATGAAAAAGTAGTCGAAACGAACAGCGAAAAATGCCCGTCGTGCGGCGGAGATCTCGTGTTCGATCCCAAAGGGCAGTCGCTTAAATGCGAACATTGCGGAAATACGGTCGATCTCGTCAAAAACAGAGATATTGCGGAACATAATATTTTAGACGGCTTTAAGTACGCAGAGAAATTTTCGGGCGGCGAACTCACCGTATACAGGTGCGAAAACTGCGGCGCAACAGTCAATATAAAAGCCGACGAAACGGCTAATAAATGCCCGTTTTGCGGCACTGCGCACGTCGTAAAAGAAGGCTCGCTCGACGGCATTAAACCGCAAGTGGTCCTTCCTTTCCGCTTTTCAAAACACGATGCGGCAAGCGCCATCGAAAAGTGGGCTAAAAAGCGCATTTTTGCGCCCCACGCTTTTAAAAAGGCGATAGATATAGATTACGTCGACGGCATTTACGAGCCGTGTTTTACGTTCGACAGCAACACGTCTTCCCATTACGATGGCAGAGTGGGCGACGAATATACGAGAACGGTCGGCTCGGGCAAAGACCAACACACCGAAACCTACGTCGTGT
>CACXDQ010000169.1 GCA_902766475.1 uncultured Eubacteriales bacterium | reverse complement strand
TATTATAGTCGGCGAAAAGGTCGTTTATTTCGCTTTCGAAATAGCCTTGTGCCTGCTTTAATTGTTCGCCCGTTTCGTCTATGTCTATTCCGTAGCCTTTAAGCTCGTTATAGAGCAACTTATATTCCCCTATAACGTAGTCGAAAACGGCTCTCGCCTCGTCTTTGCTGTATTCGTGTTCGGCGTCATACGTCTTGACGTAATCGACCGAATCGGCGGCAAAAGCGACGGCGGGCGCTGAAAATGCGCCGGATAGCACAAGGCACAACGCAATGGCGACGATCGCCAGCGCCGATATAAGTTTTTTACCCATGCCCTTTGCCATAAACATCTCTCCTATAAAAATAACGCTGATGGTTGATATATTCAAATAAAACCGAGGCGGTAAGGCTCAAATAAACCTTAAAAGCAAAAGCGTAAATATCCGTTTTGCCCCACTACCCCTATTAAATTTTTATATACACAATAAATAATACCACATATTTAAAATTATTTCAATAGAATTAAATAAAAAAAATAAATATTTTTTTCAAATCGGCATTTTTTTTACTAAAAACGCATTTTATTTTGTAAAAAATTGATATTCGGTTGATTTTCGGCGGTTTAAGCGCATTCATCGCTTAAACCGCCGAAAGACGTTTTTATAAGAGTAAAAGTCGGCGTATAGTTCGTTTTTCAAGGGCTTATTGCGACAATTTGCCACAGCGTGATTTATTATAAAACCGTCGTTTGTTTGCCGTCGATTATTAAAAAAACATAAGAAAAGCACACCGTGCCGCTTTATAGCGGTATATGGTGTGCTGTTTTCTTATTTTTTCGTTGCGCTTATAACGAGATAGCTTATACCAACTCGATGATAGCGGTTTCGGCTGCGTCGCCCCTTCTCTCGCCAAGACGATATATTCTCGTATATCCGCCTCTCTGTTTGAGTTCTTCCGCTCTCTGAGCGTATTTGGGAGCTATCTCGTTGAATATCTTTTCAACGAGCGGATGCTGAACGCCCGCCGTCCTTGCCTTGAATTCGGCAATGGTTTCCTGACCTCTCTGTTCCTGCAAATCGTAGGTGAGAGCCATGATCTTTCTTCTTGCGGCAAGTTTCTTAGCACCGTCTTTATAGACTTTGGAAGTGACGTCCTTGCCCTTCTTGTCCTTTACGGTTACCGTCGTTTCAACAGTATCTTCATAGGTATTCATTGCAAGCGTAATGATCTTTTCTACATAAGGTCTGAGTTCCTTCGCCCTGCCTAAAGTAGTTTCGAGCCTGCCATACCATAAAAGATTAGAAGCTTGATTTCTCAACATTGCCACTCTCTGCGTGGCAGTCATACCTAATTTCCCTGGCATTTCTTTAGTCCTCCTTTTCTTTTAATGATAGACCGTAGGTACCGAGCTTGTAAATTACTTCATCAAGCGATTTCTTACCCAAATTTCTTACTTTAAGCATATCTTCCTCGGTCTTTTTAGTCAAATCGTCGATTGTGTGGATATTTGCTCTCTTCAAACAGTTGTACGAGCGGACGGAAAGATCCATATCCTCGATGCTCATCTCTCTGATCTGCTTGCCCATATCCTGCTTTGCCTGTACCAAGATGCTTGCACCCTTCATTACGTCGCTGAGTCCTGCGAATATCGAAATGTGTTCGCCTAAAATTTTAGCCGCAAGGCTAACGATCTCCTTGCCGGTGAAAGCGCCGTTCGTCCAAACTTCGAGCGTCAATTTGTCGAAATCGGTATTCTGACCTACTCTGGTGCTTTCAACGTTATAGCTTACTTTCTTGACAGGCGTATAAATAGAGTCGATCGCAATATAGTCGATCTCGTCGGTCTTGTTATGCTCTGCGCCCTTGTAACCTCTATCTCTGCCTATGGTTATTTCCATATCGAGAACGCCACCCTCATCGATAGAGCAGATGTAAGCGTCTTTATTCAAAACTTCGACGTCTGCGTCCTCGGTGATGTCGCCCGCCGTTACTACCGCAGGACCTTCTTTATAAAGCCTTAAAACCTTCTTGAAATCATCTTCGGTAGTAGACGTTCTGAAAGCGATGCCCTTGATGTTGAGGATCATTTCGGTTACGTCTTCTTTTACGCCGGGAACGGTAGAAAATTCGTGCTTTACGCCGCTGGCAAACTTGATGCCCTGAGCTGCTGCGCCCGGAAGGGACGACAAGAGCGTGCGTCTTAAAGCGTTGCCGAGCGTCAAGCCGAAACCTTTTTCAAGCGGTTCGACCACTATCTTGGCATAGCGACCTTCTTCCTTTTCCTCAACGACTATTTTAGGCGTTTCTATTTCCATCATAGAAATTATACCTCCCGTTTAATTATTTTGGTAGATATTACTTAGAGTACAACTCGACGATCATCTGTTCGGCTATCTGCGAATCAATATCCTCTCTGGTCGGAAGAGCAAGAATTTTGCCCTCGAGTTTTTCAACGTCGAAATCTACCCACTTAGGCATCTTATTGCTCTTTCCGAGCTCTTTCAAAGCTACGAAATAGGGGGTGGACTTCTTTCCTTCCTTAACGGCTATGACGTCGCCTACTTTAACCTGATAAGAAGCTATGTTGACGGATCTGCCGTTTACGGTGAAGTGAGAGTGAGTTACGAGCTGACGAGCCTGAGAACGGGATACCGCAACGCCGAATCTGTAAATGACGTTGTCGAGCCTTCTCTCCAAAAGGGAGAGCATGTTCTCACCTGTGATGCCCTTCATTCTGTCGGCTTTCTCGTAATATTCTCTGAACTGCTTTTCCAATACGCCGTAAATTCTCTTGGTCTTCTGTTTTTCACGAAGCTGTAAGCCGTATTCGGAAACCTTTTTTCTGTCTGCGCCGTGCTGACCGGGAGCGACAGGTCTTTTTTCAAACGGACAAGAAGCTTTGTAGCACTTGTCGCCTTTAAGGAATAACTTGCCGCCTTCACGTCTGCACAAACGGCATTTTGCATCTGTATATTTAGCCATCGATCTGTTACCTCCCTATTATACTCTACGGCGTTTCGGCGGACGGCATCCGTTGTGAGGAATGGGGGATACGTCGGAAATGAGCGTTACTTCCAAACCTACGTTGCCGAGAGCTCTTATCGCCGACTCTCTGCCCTGACCGGGGCCTTTTACGAATACTTCAACGCTTCTCAAACCGTGTTCCATAGCGGCTTTTGCAGCCGTTTCGGACGCTTGCTGAGCGGCAAACGGAGTACTCTTTCTCGACCCTTTATAACCGAGTGCGCCGGCACTGCACTGCGTTATTGCGTTGCCGTTAGCGTCGGTTACGGTTACTATAGTGTTGTTGAAAGAGGATTTGATATGAACCTGACCTTTGTCAACGTTTTTAAGTTCTCTGCGCTTTTTAGCGACTTTCTTAACAGCCATCTCAATTACCTCCTTCTATTATCTGGTAGCAGTCTTTTTCTTGGCTACGGTACGGCGAGGACCTTTTCTCGTTCTCGCATTTCTCTTGGTGCTTTGTCCTCTTACGGGCAAGCCCTTTCTGTGTCTTACGCCGCGATAGCAGCCGATTTCCATCAATCTCTTGATGTTCATGCTGTTTTCGCTTTTAAGTTCGCCCTCAACTTTGAGATTGTGTTCGATATATTCTCTGAGTTTAGCGACGTCGTCTTCCGTCAAATCCTTAACTCTCGTGTCAGGGTTGACGCCTGTTTCTTTTAAGATTTTCTGAGCGGTAGGTCTGCCGATACCGAAAATATAAGTGATACCGATCTCTACACGCTTTTCTCTTGGTAAATCTACACCGGCAATACGAGCCATTTTGTAATATCCTCCGAAATTTTTAAAATTCTTTTTTTAGATAGTGTGATCAAAAGTAATTAACCTTGTCTTTGTTTATGGCTCTTGTTCTTGGAACAGATAACCATGACCTTACCTTCTCTTTTAATGACTCTGCACTTGTCGCACATAGGTTTAACTGATGGTCTTACTTTCATTTTTTAATCCTCCGATTTTAGTTAAATTAACAAAATTGTCAGCTTTTGCTACGCCAGACTATTCGACCTTTCGTGAGGTCATACGGGCTCATCTCTATCTTGACGGAATCGCCGGGAATGATCTTTATATAATTCATTCTGAGTTTTCCCGAAATGTAGGCGGTGATGACATATCCGTTCGACAACTTTACTTTGAAAGTCGCATTCGGAAGTGCCTCCTCGATAACGCCCTC
>CACXDQ010000168.1 GCA_902766475.1 uncultured Eubacteriales bacterium | reverse complement strand
TATACTTTTAAGTGCAACACATAAAGGGCTGTCAATTGTTTATTGCGATAATCGACTTATTTTAGTTTAAAAGCACTCTCAAAATATTAAAAGACCGTCTACAAGTTTGCAGACGGTCTTACGCAATGATTTTTTTGTTGAGAAGATATTTATTCCATCGCCTTGGATTACATCACTTTTGCTTGTTTTATAAATAAATACGGGGACGCTCTATCAGTCAAATTTTATTATTCATTAATAAGGATACTATTTTTTTAGTTCTTATAATATATATGTTTGACATCAAACGATGCATTGTTTAGCACTTCCACAAGCGTTCCGCCAAGTTTATTTTTATCGTGATAATCATATGTGCCGGTTTTTAACACATAAGTCCATCTTACGCCGTCTTTTCCTACTACGCTGCAATTATTTATATGATCATGACCAAAAAATACCCCGTTAACTTTTACGTTATCCAAAATTTCTTTAATTTTGAAATATTGCGGTGGTGCCGGATTTTCATTTATTTCTCCAAATTCACCGTTCTTTTGGTCAAAAACAATGGGATGGAAATCCTCTCTGTTCTTATAAAGTTTTCTTTCCAATAAAGTTTCTTCAAATTCAACCGGCGGAATATGGAAACATAAAAAACATGGTATCTGTCTTTTATAACTATTGCAGATATCTTTATACGAATTAATCACCCAGTCTATCTGCGATTGTTCAAAACACGCCTTTTCTCTTACACCATTTACAACGCATCCACCGGAATACAGCATATATATAATTTGATTTAGTTCTCCTTCGTTGTTTATAAGGCCTATGCTGTAATTCCCCGTTCCTGAGGCTTTACCGATTTTAAATAAACAATGATCAGCCTGTAACAATCTCTCGCATTGCCATTTTACGGTCATTTTACTTTCATTGTCGTGATTGCCCCAAACAGGCGCCCAAGGGATAGCATAACTTTCCATTTTGTTTATAAATGAAATAAGCGTTGTGCCTTTATCGTCAAATTCTCCGTAAACTATATCTCCGGTTATTATAATTAAATCGGGACACGTCGCTTTAACAACGGCGTCCATTTCGTCATAAAGGTTTTCTTTTATTTTATTTATATCCCAAAGTATAACTTCATCTGCTTTTAATCTCCCATCAAAACGCTGTTGTGCAGCATCGATAACCTGCATATCCGTAAAAAATAAAATTTTAAGTTTTTCTGTTTTTGCTTTGACTATAAAATCAAATTTTCCGTTTAACATATCAACCATTCGTTTTACAAAATCGATCAAACATAGTTCCGGCAATTTAACAGCTATAAAATAATGCAATTCTCTAATTTGATGGGAGTTTATTTGCGAGTAGTTCTGTAGTATTAACGTCACCTTTTATAAGCTTTTCCCAAGTTGAGTAAACGTCGCAAACTTTAACATCGTGTTCTTTTGCAATACGTTTTTCTTCGTCAACGTAAGCCATTATTTTGAGTACACGCAAAACTTTCAGCAAGATCCGTCATTCTTTTGTTCATAAGAGAATAAAATGTCTTATTAAACTTCGGGGCCGGCTTTAGCAAGCTTTTTGCCGAGTTCGTTCGTTTCGTATTTGACGAAGTTGTTCTTAAATCTCGTAGCGAGGTCTTTCGCCTTTTCTTCCCAAACCTTAGCGTCGGCATATGTGTCACGAGGATCGAGGATCTCGGTCGCAACGCCGTTGAGTTCGGTGGGAACTTCGAGGTTAAAGTAAGGTATCGTCTTGGTGGGAGCTTTGTTGATGTCGCCGTTTAAGATAGCGTCTATTATGCCACGGGTATCCTTGATGGAAATTCTCTTGCCCGTGCCGTTCCAGCCGGTGTTGACGAGGTATGCTTTGGCGCCGCTCTGCTGCATTTTCTTTACGAGTTCAGCCGCATATTTAGTGGGGTGAAGTTCGAGGAATGCCTGACCGAAGCAAGCCGAGAAAGTCGGGGTGGGCTCGGTTATGCCTCTTTCCGTGCCGGCAAGTTTTGCGGTGAAGCCGGAAAGGAAGTAATACTGAGCCTGTTCGGGAGAGAGGACGGATACGGGCGGCAAAACGCCGAAAGCGTCTGCGGAAAGGAAGATGACGTTTTTAGCGGCGGGTGCGCTCGAAATGGGTTTAACGATGTTTTTGATATGGTTGATGGGGTAGGATACCCTCGTGTTTTCGGTTACGGACTTATCCGCAAAGTCTATCTTGCCGTTTTCGTCGAGCGTTACGTTTTCCAAAAGTGCGTCACGGCGAATTGCGTTGTAAATGTCGGGCTCGCTGTCCTTGTCGAGGTTTATGACCTTAGCGTAACAGCCGCCCTCGAAGTTGAATACGCCGTTGTCGTCCCAACCGTGTTCGTCGTCGCCGATAAGAAGCCTTTTCGGATCGGTCGAAAGGGTGGTTTTACCCGTTCCCGAAAGACCGAAGAAGATAGCCGTGTTTTTGCCGTCAAGATCGGTATTTGCGGAGCAGTGCATCGAGGCGATGCCCTTTAAGGGGAGATAGTAGTTCATCATGGAGAACATGCCTTTCTTCATCTCGCCGCCGTACCAAGTGTTTATGATAACCTGTTCTTTGGAAGTGATGTTGAAAGCTACGCACGTTTCGGAATTAAGACCGAGTTCCTTGTAATTTTCTACCTTAGCTTTGGAGGCGTTGTACACCACGAAGTCGGGCTTGAAGTTTTTGAGCTCTTCTTCGG
>CACXDQ010000167.1 GCA_902766475.1 uncultured Eubacteriales bacterium | reverse complement strand
GTTTCTATTGAAGGGCAATATCTCGGCCCCGTCGAGGTTATGCCGCCGTTATAGAGGGGCGAGCGGTCGAGATTGTCTTTGATTATTTTGTGCGTTGTTTCGTTGGTGTAGGCGATATAGCACGGCTCTTGCTTTTCGGGCACGCCGTCCGTCATGAATGAAAACGGGTAGACTTCCGTTTCGCCGTCCTGTATTTCAAGTACGGAAAAATCTATCGAGCGGCGGTCGAGCCTTGCGGGCGTTCCCGTCTTGAAACGGCGAACGCAAAAACCGAGATCGATAAGGTTTCTCGTAAGCTCGGTAGCCGGAGCGAAACCCGACGGCCCCGAGTCTTTCGACCACTCTCCGGCAATGACTCTGCCGTTTAAATACACGCCCGTTGCGACGACGACAACGCGGCACGGATAAATTTCCCCGAACGTGTTTTTAACGCCCGTAACCTTGCCTTTTTCGACGAGTATCTCGCTTGCCTCGCATTGCACGACGGACAGATTCGGGGTGTTTTCGAGCGTCTTTTTCATGAGCGCATGATAGCGGTATTTGTCCGATTGGGCACGGAGCGACTGTACCGCCGCACCCTTGCCGCGATTCAACATCTTTATCTGCATCATCGTCTTGTCGGCGACAATGCCCATTTCGCCGCCGAGTGCGTCGAGTTCACGGACGAGATGTCCCTTAGCTGTGCCGCCGATGGACGGATTGCACGCCATAAATGCGATATTGTCTAAATTTACGGATAAAAGGGCGGTTTTTTGCCCCGTCCTCGCAAGGGCGAGCGCCGCTTCGCAACCTGCGTGCCCTGCGCCTATCACCACTGCGTCGTATTGTTTTTCAGAGAAGTTCATAGTATATAATAGCTTATTTTTTCAAAATGAGATTTTTAAGGTCGTTTACTTCCGTCGCAATGCGTGGGTTTACCTTTATAAGCTCGGAAATTTTATCCCTTGCGTGTATCACTGTCGTGTGATCTCTGCCGCCGAGCGCTTGACCTATCGTTACGAGCGGAATGGATAATAGTTCCGTCATGAGGTAAGCGGAGATCTGCCTCGGCTCGACGAGTTCTTTATTCTTCTTCTTGCCGATGAGGTCTGCTTTTTGAAGTTTGTAAAACGAGCATACGGTATCTATTATCGTGTCGGGCGAAATTGCCTCTTCGAGCGCTTGAGTAGAGCTTTCTCTGAGCGCATCTTTGGCGAGCGAAACGGTTATCGGCATATCGTGGAGCATCGAGGCGAATATAACTTTATTGAGCATGCCTTCGAGCGAGCGGACGTCGCTGTCCGAACGCTCTGCGAGATATAGCGCCACGTCGAGCGTTAAAACCGCCTTTTTCATCTCGGCTTTTTTCTGCAAAATGGCTATTTTGGTCTCAACGTCGGGCGGGAGGACCTGCGCCATCAGCCCGCCTTCGAACCTCGTCTTTAATCTGTCGGATAAAAGCTCGATCTCCTTCGGGTGGCAATCTGCCGACAAAACTATCTGTTTTTTATGGTCGTAAAGGTCGTTGAACGTGTGGAAAAATTCCTCTTGGGTAGACTGTTTTTTTGCGAGGAACTGCACGTCGTCGATTATTAAAACGTCAACGTTTCTGTATTTATTTCTGAAACTGTCGCCGTCTTGCGAATAAGCTTTGCCTTGCCTTATAGTTGAAATAAGGTCGCTCGTGAACTTCTCGCAAGTGACGTAAAGCACGTTTTTAAGAGGGTCGTTAGCCCTTATCTGATTGGCGATAGCGTGCATTATATGCGTTTTGCCGAGCCCTGCGCCGCCGTAAATAAAGAGGGGGTTATAGATGTCGCCGGGGTTGTCCGCAACGGCTTTTGCCGCCGCACACATATAGCGGTTAGATTGCCCCACGACGAACGTGTCGAACGTGTATTTGGGGTTTAGCGGCGTCGATTCGAGTTCTTCCGACGGGGAAGAGGTAAAGCCCTGAGCGGCGAGGTAATTCTCTCTGCTGTTGCCCACTCTGAGTTCTATGTCGTTTATGCCCGTGTCGGCGTTTTTGAGCGCTTGACGGATCTTGTCCAAAAGGCGTGTGGCGACGCCCGAAGCGAAAGTTTCAGTCTTGGTAGTCAAGACGAGTTTTGTGCCGATGACGTCGACGGGCGTCAGTTGCGTTATGTACGTCGAATATGATATTTCGCTCACCGTCGATTGCAATTCCTTTAAAACTCTGTCCCACAATTCCTTATAATTTTCCATGTCGTACCCCGAAAACAGTGTTGCCGAGCGTCCTTTGTCGGCAAAAACGCTTTACTTAATTTGAATTTTCTTATATAATATAATTATAACGATATTGGTCTATTATATATAATAAACCTATTTTCAAAAAAAATCAACCTTTTACGCAAGGCAATTTATGTTGATAAAAAATCTTCAACTCATAAATTTCAGAAATTACCGCAACGAGAAGTTCGATTACGCCGACGGGATAAATATCGTAAGCGGCGGCAACGCCCAAGGAAAAACCAATTCCGCCGAGGCGATATTCTATCTCTGCACGGGCTACTCGCCGAGGGCGACGAGGGATAAGCAAGTTATTTTTAGGGGTGAAGAAAGGGCGACGATAAGGGGCGAAGCTTATTCGGCGTTCGGAAAAGTCGAGGTGGAAATTGCATTTTTCGGCGATAAAAACAAGGAAATCAAGGTCAACGGAATACCCGTTGCGAAGATAGGCGAGCTTCTCGGCAATATAAATTCGGTGTTTTTCAACCCCGGGGAATTAAAGCTCATTCAGGAAAGCCCCGAGGACAGGCGGAGATTCATGGATATTTCCCTTTCCCAGCTTTCGAGGAGCTATTTTTATTCGCTGCAAAAATACAAAAAAATTCTCACGCAGAGAAACAACCTCTTAAAGACGGAGGACAGATTTCTGATAGAGGACACCCTCCCCGTGTGGGACGAGCAGTTTGCGGCGGTCGGGGCGAAGATCATAAGGGAGAGAAACGAGTTTATAGCGAAGTTGTCGCCGTTTGCGGCGGCGGCGCACGCCGAGATAACGGGCGGCGGAGAGGTCTTGTCCGTTTCGGGCGATTATAAATACGGGGGCGACGAGGGCGAAATAGCAATTCAGCTCAAAGATGCGCTGAAAGAAAAGTTCGAGAGCGATTTAGAAAGGGGCTTTACGACGGTAGGGCCTCACCGTGACGATTTAAAGATCAAGATAGACGACACCGACGTGAGGATATACGGCTCACAAGGTCAGCAGAGGACGGCGGCGCTCAGTTTAAAATTTGCCGAAACGGAAATATTTAAGGACAAGTTCGGAGAATATCCCGTGCTTATCTTGGACGACGCAATGAGCGAGCTCGACAAATTTAGGAGAGAGCGGCTTATCGAGGCGGCGTCGAAGATGCAGACGATAATAACTTGCACCGAGGCGGACTCCGTGCCCAATTACGAAAAATACAACAATATCAGGGTGTCTTGCGGCGCCGTGATGAGATAAAACGGCAGATAATCGACTTATAGGCTGACTTTTAATAGAAAATAATTATTTTGGAGATATAAAATATGAGTGAATGCGATCACAACTGCGAAACGTGCGGCGAAAGCTGTGCGTCGAGAGATTTGACGGCAAAGCCCCTTTCTTCCACAAAGATAGGCAAGATAATTGCCGTAATGAGCGGCAAGGGCGGCGTCGGAAAGTCTATGATAACCGACCTTTTGGCGGTAAGCTTTTTGAGAAAGGGCTATAAGGTGGCGATACTCGACGCCGATATAACGGGCCCGTCCGTACCCAAGGCGTTCGGCATTGAGGAAAAGGCTTACGGCAACGCCGACGGAACGGTGATCTACCCCGTCGAAACGGCGCAAGGCATCAAGATGATGTCGATGAATTTACTTCTTCCCGACGAGGGCGATCCCGTCGTATGGAGAGGCTCGCTCATAAGCGGAGCGGTGAAACAGTTCTACACCGACGTCGAGTGGGGCGAGGTCGACTATATGTTCGTCGATATGCCGCCGGGAACGGGCGACGTTCCGCTCACGGTGTTTCAGTCTTTGCCGATAGACGGAATTGTCGTCGTTACCACGCCGCAAGACCTCGTTTCGATGATAGTCGAAAAAGCCGTCAAGATGGCGGGCATGATGAACAAGAAGATATACGGCATAGTGGAAAATATGAGTTATTTAACTTGCCCCCATTGCGGCGAGAAACTCTATCCCTACGGAAAGAGCAAGATAGAAGAGGTTGCGGCGAAACATTCGCTCCCCGTCCTCGGCGGGCTTCCGATAGACCCCAAGCTTTCCGAGCTTATAGACGGCGGCAACGCCGAGGCTGCGCCGGACTATCTGTCGGCGGCGGCAGAGGTCATTATAAATAGCTGAAATAACGGGCTATAAGTTGATAAACGCATAATTTGCATATTAAAAGCGTGCGGTTTTTCATTTGAAAAACCGCACGCTTATTACATTATAGCCGAATGAAAACAAAGTTGAACTCGCCCAAGCCGTGTCTTTTGCGCCCTTTTAGGCGAGTTCTCACGGAATGAATTTGTATT
>CACXDQ010000166.1 GCA_902766475.1 uncultured Eubacteriales bacterium | reverse complement strand
TTAAAAAGGTCAGGTATTTATATAAAATTTATGGAGGTAAACTGAAATGGCATACAAAATCTCGGACGCTTGTATTTCTTGCGGCGCTTGCGCTGAAAACTGCCCCGTTGCGGCTATTTCTCAGGGCGATACGCAGTACAACATCGATCCCGATACTTGTATCGGTTGCGGCGGTTGCGCTGAAGTTTGTCCTGTCGGCGCACCCGTTGAGGATTGATCGAAGGCACGATAGATTCCCGCTATTTAAGCGGGAATTTTTTTTGAAGAGGAAAAATATAAAATGCAGTTAAAAAAGAGCGAACGGCTCGAAGATCTGTTGATCGACGGCTTGAAGATTATTCAGAATAAAGACTTGTATTGCTTTACGAGCGACGCCGTCATCTTGTCGAAATTCGCCTCTTTCAGAAAAGGTGAAAAGGTTGCGGACTTCTGCGCCGGCTCGGGGATAGTCGGGCTTCATTATTATGCGCTTCACAGAGATTTGAAGAGTGTGGACGGCTTTGAAATACAGAGTTGTTTAGCCGATATGTTCTCCCGCACGATAGAGTATAACGGCTTAGAGGAAAAATTTAAGTGCCATAATATTCCCGTTCAGGACATTCCGAACGATTTTAACGGCAAATACTCGCTTATCCTCTGCAATCCTCCGTACAAAAAAGTCAATTCGGGCGAGAAAAACCCCGACGACCATATCGCAGTATGTCGGCACGAAGTCAAAATTACCCTCGAAGAGATAATAGCCGTCGCATCAAAAAAATTGAAGCACGGCGGAAGGCTTGCTATGTGCCAGAGAACGGAAAGGCTTTCGGACATGATATGTTTGATGCGAGAAAACGGCTTAGAGCCGTTCAGACTTCAATTCGTTACGGCGGGCAAGGACGACAAGCCCTACCTCGTACTTATCGAGGCGGCGAAAGGCGTTAAACCTCAACTCAAAGTGCTTCCGAATTACCGAAATTAAGGTGAATTATGTTTTATTTCGTTTCCACGCCGATAGGCAATTTAAAAGATATAACGTACAGAGCGATAGAGGTCTTGAACTCCGTCGACATAATAGCTTGCGAGGACACGAGAACTTCGCTTAAACTGCTAAATCATTACGGGATAAAAAAACAGCTCGTAGCTTATCATAAATTCAATGAAAAGGCGGCGGCTGAAAAGCTTATCAAGGAGCATGACGGAGGCAAAAATATCGCCGTCATCACCGACGCCGGCACGCCCGTCGTTTCCGATCCCGGAAACGTGCTTACCAAAGAGCTTAAAGAGCGGGGGATAGAGTTTACCGCCATACCGGGCGCAACGGCATTTACTCCGGCGCTCATTTTGTCGGGGCTCGACGCAGACAGATTTTGTTTTATAGGTTTTATTCCCGAAAAGAAAAGCGAAGCCGAAAAGCTGCTTTCAAAATATAAAAACCTCGATGTGTCGCTCATATTTTACAGCGCACCTCACGATATTAAGAAAAATATCGGCGTCATGTATTCCGTTTTGGGCGACAGAAAGGCTTGCGCCGTCAAGGAAATAACCAAGATACACGAGAGAGCCGAGAGCTTTATGCTTTCCGAAGGCATAACCGAGGAAGAGCCGAGGGGAGAATACGTCATAATTGTCGAAGGCGGACAGTGTGCCGAAGATCCGCTTTTAAGGCTTTCCGTTGAGGAACACGTCAATTATTATCTCGAAAAGGGCATGAAAAAGATGGACGCAATAAAGCAAACGGCAAAGGACAGGGGCGAAAAAAAGAGCGACGTTTACGCCGCCGTTAGCAAAAACGAAGAAAATGAATAATTGCATAAAAAATGAATACAGAAGAATAAAATTTTGAAATTTTTAAAAAATAATTATTTTTATGCAATAAATGTATTGACCTTTGGATAAATTAGTATTATAATATCTCCTGTAATTAAAATTTCAAGGAGATATTTTTTATGAAAAAACTTTCTTTGTTTTTGGCGGCGGTAATGTCGCTCGGAACTATTGCTATGACGACGGCTTGCGGAGAAGCCGAAGACACCATCTACGTCGACACCAACGCATATTTTGCGCCGTTTGAGTATTACGACGCCGACGGAGCTATTCAGGGCGTCGACATCGAGATAATGAACAAGGTCGGCGAAAAGCTCGGCAAAAAAGTCAAGTTCGAAAATACCGATTTCGGCGTTATCATCGACAACGTTTCTTCGGGTAAGAAATACGATTGCGGCGCAGCCGGCATAACGGTTACGGA
>CACXDQ010000165.1 GCA_902766475.1 uncultured Eubacteriales bacterium | reverse complement strand
TTTTTACCCATAGCGGTAGATACAGAAAAGTGTTCAATTTGAGGAACCACCCCGTTTTTTCGACCGATTTTTAACCCGACAAGAGATTTTTAAGAGAAAAAAAGTAGTCACTCTCCGAAAAGAATGACTACTAAAACCTTATTTTTTAATTAAAAATTGATTTTTTACCGCTTTTTAGTGCTAATTCTTAGCCCCTCGGATTACGGATATTCGCCTGAGCGGCGGCAAGACGAGCGATCGGAACTCTGAACGGCGAGCAGCTTACATAGTCAAGCCCTATTTCGTGGCAGAATTCGATAGAAGAAGGATCTCCGCCGTGTTCACCGCAGATACCGCAGTGAATGTCGCTTCTCGTGGAATGTCCCATCTTTACAGCCATTTCCATAAGCTTGCCGACGCCGGTGGTGTCGAGCCTTGCGAACGGATCGAACTCGTAAATCTTAGCGCTATAGTACGAGGGAAGGAACTTGCCAGCATCGTCACGGCTGAAACCGAAAGTCATCTGGGTAAGGTCGTTCGTGCCGAAGCAGAAGAATTCGGCTTCTTTTGCGATCTCGTCGGCGGTAAGAGCCGCTCTCGGGATCTCTATCATCGTACCGACTTCGTATTTAAGGTTTGCGCCTGCCTCTTTGATGACGGCGTCGGCGGTTTCAACGACCGTCTTTTTGACGTATGCAAGCTCTTTGACTTCGCCTACGAGCGGAATCATTATTTCAGGCTCGACCTTCCAGGACGGATGTCTGCCCTGAACGGCGATAGCCGCCTTGATAACGGCTTTGGTCTGCATTACCGCAATTTCGGGATAGGTGACCGCAAGACGGCAACCTCTGTGACCCATCATCGGGTTGAATTCGTGCAAAGAGTCGCAGATCTGTTTAATTTCGGCAACGGTCTTGCCCTGAGCCTTAGCGAGAAGCTCTATATCAGCCTCTTCGGTGGGAACGAACTCGTGAAGCGGCGGATCGAGGAATCTTATGGTAACGGGCTGACCGTCCAAAGCTTCCATCAAGCCTTCGAAATCTGCCTGCTGCATGGGCTCGATCTGAGCGAGAGCCTTTTCTCTCTCTTCCTTCGTTTCGGAGCAGATCATTTCACGGAACTTATCGATTCTGCCTGGGCCGAAGAACATGTGTTCGGTACGGCAAAGACCGATACCCTGAGCGCCGAGCTGAGCGGCTCTCTGAGCGTCTGCGGGGGTATCTGCGTTAGCCCTTACGCCGAGCGCCTTATATTTATCTGCGAGTTTCATAATTCTGCCGAAGTAGCCGCTGTTGGGATCTGCGGGAACGGTAGTTATGATAGTGTCGTAAATATTACCGGTAGAGCCGTCGAGAGAAAGCCCGTCGCCCTCACGGAAGATCTTTCCTGCGAGTTCGAAATATTTCTCTTCTTCGTGCATCTTGATGTCGCCGCAACCGGAAACGCAGCAAGTACCCATACCTCTTGCAACGACGGCTGCGTGGGAAGTCTGTCCGCCTCTGACGGTCAAAATACCCTGAGCGTATTTCATACCCTCGATGTCTTCGGGGGAAGTTTCAAGCCTTACGAGAATGACTTTCTTTCCTGCTTTGCCCTGAGCGACAGCGTCCTCGGAGCTGAAAACGATAGTGCCTGCGGCGGCACCGGGGGAAGCGGCGATACCCTTGCCGACGACGTTGTTTTTATCGGCTTCTTTCAAAGCTTTAACGTCGAAAGTGGGGTGCAAAAGCATGTCGAGCGTCTTGGCGTCGATCTGCAAAAGCGCTTCTTTTTCGTCGATCATGCCCTCGTCGATGAGGTCGCAAGCTATTCTTATAGCGGCGGCGGCGGTACGCTTGCCGTTTCTGGTCTGCAACATGTAGAGTTTACCCTGTTCGATAGTGAACTCCATATCCTGCATATCTCTGTAATGGTTTTCCAAAGTTTTGCAAACTTCGAGGAACTGATCATAGACGGCGGGAAGGACCTGCTTCATCTGCGAGATCGGCATCGGAGTACGAACGCCTGCAACGACGTCCTCGCCCTGAGCGTTCATAAGGAATTCGCCCATAAGACCGGGTTCGCCGGTAGCGGGGTTACGGGTGAATGCAACGCCCGTGCCGCAATCGTCGCCCATGTTGCCGAACGCCATCATCTGAACGTTTACCGCAGTACCCCAGCTGTACGGGATATCGTGGTCCATTCTGTAAACGTTGGCTCTGGGGTTGTCCCACGAACGGAAAACGGCTTTGATAGCGCCGAAGAGCTGTTCTTTGGGATCGGACGGGAAATCGGTGCCGAGCTGGTTTTTATATTCGGCTTTGAACTGATTAGCGAGCTCTTTAAGGTCGTCGGCGGTGAGTTCGACGTCGTAAGTAACGCCCTTTTTCTCCTTCATCTCGTCGATGAGCTTCTCGAAATATTTCTTGCCGACTTCCATTACGACGTCGGAATACATCTGAATAAATCTTCTGTAACAGTCCCACGCCCATCTGGGGTTATTGGATTTTTTGATGAGAACTTCAACGACGTCCTCGTTTAAGCCCAAGTTCAAAATAGTGTCCATCATGCCGGGCATGGAAGCTCTTGCGCCCGAACGAACGGAAACGAGAAGGGGGTTTTCGGTATCGCCGAATTTTTTGCCCGTGATCTCTTCCATCTTAGCGATGTATTCCATGATCTCAGCCTGAATGTCGGCGTTGATCTGCCTGCCGTCTTCATAATACTTCGTGCAGGCTTCGGTAGTGATGGTGAAGCCCTGAGGTACGGGAAGCCCGATCTTGGTCATTTCCGCAAGGTTTGCGCCCTTACCGCCGAGAAGTTCACGCATTTTAGCGTTGCCTTCCGAGAACAAGTAAACATACTTCTTCTTTTCCATTAAAAAAGTTCCTCCTGAATTTTTGCGACGAAAGCCGCCGCATTTCTATAAATGTTCTTTTCTACCCTATATATTAACACAGTTTTGTTTTTTTTACAAGCAAAATTAGGCGGCAAACGCAAAATAAGTTGCCTTAATTTCAAAATAATATAATTTTAATGAAATTTTAGATAAATTTTCGGCGGTCAAAGCGGCGGGGCGAAAAATTCGCCCCGCCGCAACGGAATAACGTTTTCAGTTTTCGCTACCGCTTTCGTTTTCGGTAACAACGCCTTCGGGAATTTCTATCTCCGCCTCTTCGGCGTTTTCGGGAATGGGAACGTCGAACGAGGTTTTGAACTCCGTACACTCATAGTTCACTTCACCGCCCACTTCGACTATCGTATCCGCCGCATAGTGGAGCTTTAAGCAGATGCCCGTTTCCTTATCTATGCATATAACGCAGTCCATTTCGAGGATAATAATATCCGACGAAGAATAGTATTTATCACATTCTCTGCCGGCGACGGTTTCGGCGTCTTTGAGCATTCTTCTGCCCGTGAAAGCCGTGTAATAATTGATATAATTTACGAGTTCATCGATCTTTGTCTTGGCGTCGGCAAGCCTTGCTTCCCTCGTGTTGTCCTCGGTGTAAGGGATAGTCGCTTTCTTCCAGTTTTCGCCGTCCTCGGAAGTGTAGATAACGGCGTATTCTTCCGAAGAGAGATCCATTATTTTATAATCTCCCTCGGTGGCGAAATAATACACGTCGCCCTTTGCCCCGAACTCAATGGAAATATTTTTGTTTATATCTTCGCTTGCGCTCTCCGAGCTTTCGTC
>CACXDQ010000164.1 GCA_902766475.1 uncultured Eubacteriales bacterium | reverse complement strand
GGCGACGTTTTCCCCGAAAACGGAATAGAGCCTTCTTCTGCTGATATAGAACTCGGCGCATATATCCTCGACGGTGAGTTTTTCGTTCAGATTTTCGTCGATATATGCGGTTATCTTCTCGAAAAGCTCGTTTTCCTTTAAAGAAATTGCGTCCGACGTCTTAAACGTAAGTATCGATGACCTTAAAATATTGCAAGTCGCCTCGACCTGTTTTTCGCTTAAAACGGTGAGCTTATTATATCCCTTTTCAAGCTCGTCGGCTTTTATGCCGAACTTTTCGGCATAAAAGCCGACGTTTGGCGTATCGCCTTTAATGACGTATTCCCCGAACAGAATGTAGCCCATTATCGCATTTTCAAACTTTATGGGCGTAACCGTTTCCCTTATTCCGGCGTGGCAAGTGTAGGAAAAAGTTTTGCCCGTGCCCCTGCATTTTCCGAGCTGATCTTCGTCCGAACGGCGACAGCCCGCCGCACCCTCGGCGCTTCCCCTTATGAGATAGCAATAGTCCGTGAGATAGCCCTCGGGCGGATAAGAGGTTACGAAGCGGAAATCGCCGTCGAATATGCTTATAGGCGTGTGCAAAAGCTCGTAGACGTCGGACAAAACGCCCTGCAATTTTTCTTTGTCGAACTTTATATTCATAATGTGTTTTCTCCCGTTTTTGATACGAAAACAATGTTTTTAAATATGAAAAACTCTATTTTTTAATAGTGCGGGGTGCTATACTTTCCTTATAAAAGGGGTAATAATATGGATAGAAGAAAGTTAGGAAACACGTTTCAGGTCGTCGGCGCATACGACGCCGTTATAGGCGGCAAAAACTGCGTTATAGCGTACAGCGGCGGGCTTGAAGTTATATTCAGCAAGGACAACGCACTCGACGTATCCGCCGTAAGGTTTAACGGCGTGAACGTGTCGTTTTTGAGCAAAAACGGCTTAAACGACGGAAAGAGGTCGTTTACGGGCAACTTCGAAGGCGGTTTTTTATACACTTGCGGTATGGACAACGTGTCCGATTGCGTTGAAGGAAAACCGATACACGGAAGTTTGCACTATAAAAAGGCCGAAAACGTGAGCTTTTTTATCGACGGCGATAAAATCACGGTATGCGGCGAGGTGAGCGAAACGGCGCTGTTCGGCAAAAATCTCGTTTTTAAGCGCAAATTTACGGTTACGCCCAACTCGATAACGGTGGACGACGAGATAGTAAACAATGCGTTTACAGCCGCCGATTACGTCCTTTTATATCACGTAAATTACGGCTACCCGTTTTTGGACGAATGTTTAAAACTCGACGTTCCGTCCGTAAAGACCGAGCCAAAAACGGAGATAGCAAAAGAGCGGTTTGACGAGAGGCTGAAAATAACCTATCCCGTCGACGGCGGCGACGAGGACGTATATTACCACACCCTGAAAAGTGGGCGTATAGGTTTATTAAACCCCGAAAAGGGCATTTCCGTCACCATGAATTACAGCGTGGATGACTTCCCCGTTACGCTCGAATGGAAGAGTATGATAAGCGGCGATTATGCGCTCGGGATAGAGCCTTCGCTGACGAGATTCGACGACTTTAAGATGAGAACTTTAAAGCCCGCCGAAAGCAAGAATTACAAAATAGAAATATCTTTTGATAATATTATCTCATAATAAACAAAAATAATCAATAAAAAAGGAGAGAAAAATGAAACTCAGCGAAAAGTTATTTAAAGAGGGAAACGGAATTTTAAGGCTTAAACCCACTTGGGTGCCGAGGGCGTTCTGCCGCCCCGGGAAAAGGATCAAGCTTCACCCCGACGATTATTACGTTTTGGGGCTTGAAAAAGGAGGCATCGACGAGCGTTGGTTTGCTTCCACGACGTGGGCGGAAAACGGCCCCGACACCCCTCCCGACGAGGGGCTGAGCTACGTCGTTTCGAGGGACGGAAAGGAACAGATGCTCCTTCGCGATCTCGTTGCGGAACTAAAAGGCGAGGTCATAGGCGAGCTTTGGGATAAATACCACAAATGGCCGATGTTTTCTAAATTTTTCGACAATGCCGGCCCTCTTCCCCACCACATTCATCATAGAGATCAACACGCAAACAGAATAGGTGCGGCGGGAAAACCCGAAATGTATTTCTTCCCCTCGCAAGTAAACAACCACGGCGGCGAATTTCCCTTCACTTTCTTCGGTTTAAACCCCGAATGTACCAAGGAAGAGATAAAGAAATGCCTTGAAGATTTCGCAAAGGGCGACAACAGACTTTTAGATTATTCTCAAGCCTACAAGATAGAGCTTGACACCGGTTGGGACGTTCCCCCGGGGGTATTGCACGCTCCGGCGAGCCTCTGCACTTACGAGCCGCAATTCGCTTCCGACGTGTATGCGATGTATCAATCGGTATTATACGGCGGTCAATGCGTCAGCGAGGACCTTCTCTGGAAAAACTGTCCCGAAGAGGAAAAGGGTAATTTCGATTACCTTTTGGACGTTATCGACTGGGATCTCAACGTCGATCCGGACTTCAAAAAGCACCGCTTTATGCGCCCGATAGTGTGCTCAGAGGACGAAAAGCATAAAGAAGAATGGATATGCTATAAGAGCAAGCTCGCATGCGCAAAGCGCCTTACCGTCTACCCCGGTCAGAAAGTTACGGTAAAAGACGGGGCGGCTTACGGCATGATAATGCTTCAAGGCCACGGCACGTTCGGCGGTCAGGAGATAGAAACGCCGTCGCTCATACGTTACGGACAGCTCACCAACGACGAATATTTCGTAAGCGCAACGGCGGCTAAACAGGGCGTCGTTATAGAGAACAAGAGCAGCTGCGACCCCATCGTAATGCTTAAACACTTCGCCGAAAACCCCGATTTGGAGAATTTGAAATAAGATGAAAAAGTGGTACGAGGGCATATACCGCAGACAGCTTACGGATATGCACATAAGCGACGATGACGACGCCTTTTTATCTCAATTTTCCGCTGAAAAGTATTACGAAAACCTCGTTAAGGCAAAGATACAAAGCCCGATGATATACCTTCAATCTCACACCGGGCTTTGCAACTACAAGACGAACACTGCAAGGACGCACAAGAGGTTTTTAAAGGGCGAAAACCCCATTAAAAAACTCATCGGGCTATGTAAGGACGGCGGAATGAAAGTCGTCGGCTATTACAGCCTCATCTTCAACAACGTTGCGGCGGAAACTCACCCCGAATGGGAAATGGTGGGCATAGACGGAAAGACCTATCGTGAAAAGGGGCAGAGATACGGGCTGTGTTGCCCGAACAACAGAGAATACCGCTCCTTCGTCAAAGCGCAGATAGACGAACTCGGCAAAGAGTTTACAAACCTCGACGGGCTGTTTTTCGACATGCCGTATTGGGAAGTAATATGCAACTGCCCCTCTTGCAGAGAGAGATTTTTAAGCGAAACGGGCGAGGAGATACCCTTAAAAACAGACTGGAAAAACCCCGTATGGCTCAAATTCGTCAAGGCTCGGCAAGACTGGATGGCGGAATTTACGCAATTTGTGAGGAAATACACAAACAAGGTGATGCCGACGGTTACCGTGGAATTCAATTACGCCGCCGTCATCGGGTGCGACTGGGTGAGCGGCTCTACCGAGGGCATAAACAAGGAGAGCGAATTTTCGGGCGGCGACCTATACGGCGACCTTTACAGTCATTCTTTTACTTGCAAATACTATTACGCCACGTCAAAAAATCAGCCGTTCGAGTATATGACTTGCCGCTGCGACAAAACCCTTCGTGAACACACGATAACAAAGCCGCAGGACGTTTTGGAGAGGGAAATACTTCTGACCGCCGCACATCACGGCGCTTCGCTCATAATCGACGCCATCGATCCGATAGGCACGCTCGACGAGAGAGTTTACGAGCGGCTCGGCAAGGCGTTTGAAAGGCAGCTCCCCTTCGAGCCGTATATGGACAAGGGCAAGCTGTACGCCGAAGTTGCCGTATATTTCGACAGCAGAACAATGTTTTCCGAAAAGGGCGACGGCAAATACAACAAGACGTGTGCGATAGGTGCGGTTAAAAGCCTCATCGAAAATCACGTTCCTTCGACGGTCATTTCAAACGGCAATTTAGGCGATATGTCGGGCTATAAGTTGATTATCGCACCATGTCTGCAAGATTTCGACAACGACGAGCCGCTAAAACTGATAGATTACGTCCGTGGGGGCGGCACGCTCTATCTGTCGGGAAGATCCGACAGCAGACTTATAAAAGAGTTTTTCGGCGGCAAGATAACGGGCGAAACGTATGGGGAAAGCAAGCGAGCGAAAGTACAGCTCGGCGCAAGGGTGTATATCTCACCGAAAGAGGGCTTCGAGGGCGAGTTCGGAGAGTTCAATAAAAAATATCCCCTCCCGCTCACCTATTATCTGCCGATAATGCAAGGTGCGAGCGGCGAGGTAAAGGCGACGATAACCCTCCCCTATGCCGAGCCGGACGACAACCGCCGATTCGCATCCATTCATTCATGTCCGCCGTGGCAAGAAACGGACTTCCCCGCATTTATCGAAAAGCGTTACGGCAAGGGCAAAGTTATCTGGTGCGCCGCCGAGATAGAGTTTGACGACAGAGAGGCGTTTAAGGATATATTTAAGGGCATAGTCGAAAAAAATATCGTCAGAAAATACGATATTTGCGCCGGAAAAGCCATCGAAAGCGTTATTTTCGAGGATAAAGACTCGGCGCTCATCTCGCTTTGCGACCTGAGATACGATCCCACAAAGACGAGCGGAAATATCTCTATAAGCATAAATTCGGACAAAGCTCCGCAGTCGTTTATTGATATTGCCGAAAAAACGCCCGTGGCCTTTACCTACGACGAGAAAAATAAGCGGGTAAAAGCAGACGTTTCGTTGTCCGATTTCAAAATGTTCGAGATAAAATATTGAACGGCATTGCATTTTAAAACGGTATTTTGCAAAAATAAATAAAATATTGCTTAAAATTGCTTGATATATCCTATCATAAATAGTATAATTCAGTTATCAAGCTCCAAAAGCAACACGGCGATATTTTATCAAAAGAAGCGCCGCTTTTCGGACGAGATAACCTTGCCGACCGAATATAAAACGGCAGAAGACGACTGAGAAATTTGCAAATACGACAAGTACTTTCTGTTTTTTTCAAACACTTTTTACAGATAAATAAAAACCTGACCTAAAAATGTCAAGTTTTCAACTTTTTAAATCTGAATTTTAATAAGGGGCTGACGCAAGTTGATAAAATTCAACTTGCGTCAGCCCCTATAACGTGTTTTGTTTTCAGTATAAATCTTTATAATACCTCACGACGGTTTCGCCGGAAAGTTCTTCCTCGTTGTCGCCAACGATAAGTTTTGCCCTTATTCCGTTCGGTACGGTAACCTTTACGGTCAATATTCCGCCGCATCTCTCCCAACGAACGCAGATTTTGCCGTTTATGCTGTCGTAATGCGCTTCGGCATAGTCGAGATTATAGGTAAACACGGGCTTTATCTCCACGTAATGGGGATCGTCAAAGTTCGGGTTGTAGTTTATGCCGACGAGATATTTAACGAAATAGGTATATACGAAGCCCCAGAAATGGTGATTTAAAGAGTTTATCTGCACTCTTTCGCCGTAGGGGCTTTCCTTTCTGTAAGTGCGGCTGTCGTAAGGACCGAAATCGTAAAAATCTTCCCAAAGCGTGGTGTCGCCACGAGCTTCGATATATCCGTAACTCGGCGGCGTGGGCTGAACGATAAGCTTATACGCAAGGTCGGCATATCCGTTTTCGGAAAGCACGTCGAAGAGCTTCAAACCGCCCACGACGCCGACGTTCATGTGCCAATTATCACGCTTAATGCGCCTTACAAGCTCCTCTACCGCCTTTTCTTTAAGGCTTTCGGGGAACAACCCTTTATCTATCGCCATGCACTGCGCCGTCTGCGTTTCAGCCTTTACCTTATAGCCCGTTATCCACTTATTTTTAAACGCCTTCACAAGCTCTTTTTCGAGCTTTAAACATTCCGACCTATACGCCCTCATGCCGATAAGCGCAAACATCTTCGCCGCTTTTCGGCAAATCTCAACGCTCACAAGGCTGTCGGTTATTTCGAGCGGCGTTTCAAAGTAACCGCCCGAAAAAGTCATCGTCTGGCACCAGTCGCCAAGCCCGATGGCGATAAGCCCGTCGTCGTTTCTCTTCGACGATATGTAGCGGATATACTTTATCATCTCCTCTTTCGCAGACTTTATCATACCCGTTTCGCCACGGTATTTATACGCAAAATATGGAAGGTCGAAAAGCACGGTATCCCAAGCGGGACCGTTGCCCCATTCGAAGCCCCAGCCGCTCGTAGGAACGATGCCGGGAAGCGCCCCGTCATCTCTCTGCGCCCTCTTTATATTCTCTATCCACTCGCCGTGCACCCTCTCTATATCGAGCTGTAAATGCATTTGCTCGGCGGAAAGTGCGGCGTCAGCCGTCCAGCCGTTCTTCTCTCTGTGCGGACAATCGGTAGGATAGTGGAAGAGGTTTGTAACGTCGCTTCTATAAACCATTTCCGCAATGCGGTTTACGACCTTATCGCTGCACGAAAAGCCCCCTCTCCTATTGACGGACGAGCGAATTTCATAAGTGATAAGGCTCATATTTTTGAGCTGTTCTTCCGTAATTCCCTCGACGAAAATATACCTATAACCATGCCACGTAAAGGACGGAAGATAGCTCTGCGCCCCGTCTTTACAATAATAAACTTCGTGCTGAACTCCGAAATCTTGCCTCGTCTTGTCGAACATGATGTTTTTGAGGAACATTCCTCCGTCGTCGGCAAGCTCCTCGAAATAGGTGAGGTCTATCCTCTGCCCCGACTTTGCGCCTACAAGTTTGAGTTCGGCAAAGCCCGTGGTGTTCATTCCGTAATCGAAGATATACCCCTCTTTATACTTTTTGACCGACTTCGGAGAGATATACTGCATAACTTCGAGCGTGGGCGCCGTCGACGTCCTCTTGTCGCCGTTCGGCTCTTTCGCTTTAATAGCGTTTTCCCATGCGCCGTCGTCGAAATCGGCGTTTGCCCAGCCGTTTATTTCAAGGCGTGCGTCGTATCTCTCGCCCGCCCTTAAATCGTCGAAAATAATGGGCGACGGGTGAGTTTTGAAACTCTCGTCCGCCTCGAATACCACTTTCCCACCGACCTCGAACGAAAGCGCAAGTTTGGGTGCGCTTCTGAAAGCCGCCTTTTCAAAGTCCCAAACGTTGCCGCCGAAACCGTTCAAAAAGCCGTTGCCGAGCATTACGCCTATTGCGTTTTTGCCATCTTTCAACCTCTTCGTAACCTCGTACACGTCGTAATAAACTACGTCGTCGGGGTTAGATTGATAGGGCGCAAGATAGCCCTTCGTTATCTCCTCGCCGTTTAAAAACAATCTGTAAAAGCCCAAGCCGCAAATATTTATCACGGCTTTTTTGTTTGTCTTGTTATAATTGAAAGTCTTTCTTAAATAGGGTGCGGAAACAAATTCGTCGTATGAACAGAACTTTTCCGTCGCCGCAATAAATTTACATGAAAACATACCGTTATCCTCAAACAATCGACTTATAGCCGAACTTTTTTAATTTTCTTCCAATTCCGCCTCGACAAAGACAGCCCTCTTTACGTCTTTGAAAACGACGGTCAAAACGTCCTTTTCAAAGGAAAGTTTGTCCTCGCATATAGACGGGTACGCAATTTTTGCGCCCTTTATTTTTTCAAAAAGTTTAACGCTCGTCCACCTCGTGCCGGATAAGCACCAGACGGCGAGATATATCTTGTTGCCGAGTTTTAGCCCCGCCTTTACGCTGTCTTGTCCGAAAACGTTAAGCCCCGTCGGGAAATACGGTACGGCTTGCCTCTTTATCTTCGACAGCTTTTCGTAATATTCAACGCCCTCTTTTACGAGAGCGAATTTGTCCTCGTCTAAAAGGTCTATTCTGCTCGCAAGGTGTATGCGCCCCAAAAAGCCGTTTATCATATTCATTACGACTTCGCTTTCGGAAATATTGCCGTCCACCCATTCCTTATTCGGCACACCAAAGCCTATCGGCGGCTCGGTATGTACGGGATAGCTCCACACGGCGGCTTGTTCGGGCGTTACCGCACTCAAAATATTTCCTGCGATATACGGATATTTAAGATAATCTATCTGATCGGACGTAGAGATTATCGAGAAGTTTTGAAGAGTTTTATAATCTAACCTCATTCCGCCCGAGGCGCAACCCTCGAATATGACGTTCGGGAATTTTTCTCTCATCTCGCCGATCCACCCGAAAAATGCGTTTGCGGCGCTTTCAAGCCCCTCTCCGAAAGAAGTTCCGCCGTTGTCCGCACCAATGCCGACGTCCTGATTATAGTCCGTCTTGATATAGTCGGCACCGTAATCTTCTACCATGCGGCGAATGGTCTCAGACATATATTCCCTCACCCTTTCCTTGCGAAAATCGAGGAAATATCTGCCCATTACGCATATTTTCTTGCCGTTTCTCTGCAAAAAACAATCGTCGCCGTAATATTTTAACATCTCTTCGTTTTCGACGCCGACCACTTCCGGCTCTATCCAAAGCCCGGCTTTTAAGCCGAGCGAGCGGAGATAGTCGGTAATAGCCCTCACGCCGTGGGGAAAGCGAAGTTTGCTCTCCTTCCACCTTCCGACGCTTGGGTATATCTTTTCCGTTTCGACCTCGTCGTGCCAGCCGCAATCTATGACGTAATATTTAACGCCCGTCTTTTGAATTATGGGTGCGAGCGCCCTCGTCCTCTCCTCGTTCGGGTTATCCCAAGAAAGGTGCATATACTCGTTGAATATGGGCGGCAAGCACTCGTCGGGGGCGCATTTGCCCATAATTTCACGGCGATAGCCCGTAAGCCCGCCGACGACTTCGTTAAGGCTGTCCCCAAACGTCAGCGAAGAGGTTATAGTCCTATAACTCTCGCCCGATTTTAAGGTCTTATACCAACCGCCGAAAGTTATATCTGCGCCGCCCAAATAGAGATAATACGCCGTGCCTTTGTCCGAAATTTCGTAATTCCACGAGCTGTTACACTCTATCTGGAACATCATGAACTTGTCGCCGCAGAGAATTATGCCCTGCGGCAATTCCTCTTTAGTCGTCCAGCTCCCGACGGACGAAAAGCCTATCTTTTTCTGACCGCCGCCCGTGGTGAATTTTAAGCCCCAATCGCCGAAAGAATGACTTATAGGCGTACATTCGCCGTGGTGGCTCTGCGAAAATCTCGTAAAATACAAGTCGTCGGGCGAAACGTTTTCACCGAAAACGACCTTTAAAGACGACGCCTCTTCGAGCGTTATTTCCTCGCTGGATACGTTCTTTATCTCGCTATACGCAGAAACCGTGTTTTCGCCGTGAAGGGTAAACACGCTTTTAACTTCAATAATATCGTTCCTCTGAACTATGACGAACGTTTTCCCTGACAGCTTGTGCGATATATAATTTAAATTATTCTCTTCGGAAAGGTTGTCCTTTTTAACGCCGAGGTGAGAATTTTTATTTCTCCCCGAAACGTTTACGGCGACAAACGGGTGCAGGCTTTCGCCGCCCACCGCCTTTAATTTTATCTTATCGCCGTCCAAAGCGAACTGCAATTCGCTCAGATCAAAAGTTATCATATTGTCTTACAGATATTTTTCTATAAAGTTTACGGCGGACTTGATGTCGTCGAACGGGTTTTCGCCCGCCTCTCTCTCGATAGTCATATATCCGTTATAGCCTATGTCTTTGAGTGCGGCGGTGTATTCTTTCCAATTTACGTCGCCCGTGCCGATGGGAAGCTCTATAAAGCCCTTGCATGCGTTCAATGCGTCAACTCCGCCCACCGCAAATGCGTGATAGACGTCCTCGGGTTTCTGATTTTTGTCGAGCATTCTGCCGTCTTTCAAGTGCGTGTGAACGATATGGTCTTTAAGCATATACACGGCTTCTACGGCGTCTTGCCCGGTTACCATCGTAAAGTTTGCGGGGTCTAAGTTCACGCCCACGCCCTTTTCGATGTCCTCGACGAACATTTTGAGCGTCGCCGCCTTTTCGGGCCCCGTTTCTATCGCCATCGTAACGCCCTTTTTAGCCGCATATTCTCCGCAAGCGGCGAGAGCGTTTCTCATCACCGCATATCTCGGGTTGCTCTTATCCGACGGAATAACGCCTATGTGCGTAGTTACGACGGGTGCGCCGAATTCGACGGCGAGATCTATTATCGCCTTGGTCTTTTCTATCCTTTGGGCGTTGTCTTTTTCTATCTCGAAGCCGTAGCCGCCCATATCGCCGCAGAGCGCCGAAACTTCAAGCCCCTCGCTTTTTAACAGCTCTTTATATCTGTTCTTGTCGGCGGCGGTCAGAACTTCGGGGCTGAATTCGCCCGTCGTTGCGTATATCTGCACGCCCGAAACGCCGAGTTTCGCCGCTTCTTTGATAGCTTCTTCGAGGTTTTTCCTCTTCATACAATCTGTAATAACACCTATCTTCATCTTCTATCTCCTATCTTACAATAAAAATTACGGGTATATATCCGACGGTGTATCTCCCGACGGCGGATATTTCAAGCAAAATTCTGTTTACCGCCCCGACTTTTTCGCCGGCGGTAATATTTATTTCGACGGGCTTAGTGTCGCAGTCCTTCGAAGTAGGCGTCCAGCCCGGCAGAAACACGTCGAAATCTGTCTTGTCGGCGGTAAAGCCCTCGGGAAGTTTCACCTTTACGTTGACGGTGTAAGGAATGTTTCCGAACGCCTTTACGTTGTTTAAAAGCTTTAACGAAATACTCTTTTTCATGCACGGCGCAATATCGTTGCCGTCCTTATACGTCACGAAAGCGGTCGCATACAAAAAGCGTTTTGTAAAAGTGTTTTCATAGAGCGACATAGTGGATCGGCGCATAAAGTCCGTTTCCTCGCTCGTGCCGTAAGGTGCGGAAAACCTCTCGGCAATATCACCTGGTATCTCCGTCTTGTCGCAGATCTCGACGGGCGCTTCGTTCTCGATAAGCACGACGGGCGCAAACCTCACTACTCTTTCGGTGAGGTCGGTGCATGTGTTTATCGCCCTCCACGAAATGCCCCTGTTTATGCTGACGGTAACAATCTTGTCGCCTATATAATTTTTCCAATCTTCGGGGATAGCTTTCGTTCCGCCCATAATTCCGAGGATAGAGCCGACTGTCGCCGCAGTGCAATCGGTATCGTCGCCGCAGTTTATTGCGGTTATCATAGACTTTTTGAAATCGCCGCCGCCGTAGAGTATGCCGAGCATGGCGTAAGCCACGTTGGACGGAGCTTGAAACCACCCGTCGCCTATATCGGCGTTTTCATTCAAAATGGCGTTTCTCGCCTCTAACCAAGTTTTTCCATCGTCGAAACATTTCAAAAGAAGGCGAACGCTTTTCGCCATTCTCGAACGTTCGGGAATTTTGGAAAGACCGATTTCAATGAGCTTTCTCACGTCCGAAACGACGAAAGCGGCGCTCTCTATCGCCGCAACGAAAGCCGCAGCGTAAGTACCTTCGCCCATTCCGTGGTCGACTTTGGCGTCCTCTATCGCATACCTCACGGCGAGGTCGGGGCAAGCGGGGGCGAGCGTAGCCCATATCTCCGTCCTTATCCATGCGCCGTTGGAATGTTTCCATTCATTGTGAAATTCGCCGCTTATAGGGGGCATAATACCCCTCTCCATATTGCGCTTGCCTATGCCGTATTCATTCCAGAACGGAACGATGAACGACAGCCAATATTCGCCCAACACCTCGGCG
>CACXDQ010000163.1 GCA_902766475.1 uncultured Eubacteriales bacterium | reverse complement strand
AGCGGTATAAATGCTTGTAAAAGAGCTTATAGACGCATAAATTGGCGAGCTTGCTGTTCATTAAAAGGAAATGCGCCGTCACGTTTTCCGCCTGACAATGGAAACTCGCCGTAACGGGTTTTCCGAGCTTTTTGGCTATCTTCACCGCCTTGCAGCCGAGCAGAAATGGAAGCTCTATATGCACGACGTCGGCGTCTTTTATCGCCTCGGTCAAAACCGATTTTTTAGCTCTTGCGAGCTTAACGCCGTTTCTCTTCAATATCCATTCGGCAAGCTTGCCGAGATAGAGAGTGGGAACGATGACGTAGCCGTCCCACCCTTTTTTGTCCTCGTCGGGGCAGACGACCGTAACGTTATGCCCTCTCTTTTTTAGATAGTCGATAAGATTTGTCGTAGCGAGCGTCGTGCCGTTGTTCTTTTCGCCCAGCACGTCGCAAATTACGGTTATATTCATGTAATAAAACTTTCCTGAAAATTATTCTATGCCGATTATGTACGAGTAAACGTCCTGCTTGCCGTCTATCTCGCCGACTTCTATAAACGGGTTGCGCTTTTTCATCTCTTCGGATATGCGTTCAAATTCTTCCCCGTCGGCGTCTTTGCCCAAAAATGCGGTTACTACTTGCTTGTCGCCAAAGTCCTCTATCTTGTCCAAAGCCTTGATAATCGCATTATAGCGTGACTTGTCCGCCGAAACGAGATCGCCGTTATATATGCAGATGAAGTCGCCCTCGTCGATATCTATTCCGTTTACGTTGGTCTTTCTGATAGAATAGGTTACTTCCAAAGTGCCGACGTTATCGATAACTTCCTTTTGAGAAGCGATCATCTCGTCCCTATTCTCGTTTACGGTGTCGAGCATGGTAACGGCGCTGTATCCTTCGGAGATCGAACGGGTCGGCATAACTATAACGTTGGCTTTTTTATAGCTCTCCGCCGCAACGCCCGCCGCCATCTTTATATTGGAATTGTTGGGATAAACTATGATATTGTCGGCGTTGAGCTTGTCGAACGTTTCCAAAAAGTCGCCCGTGGAAGTATTCATCGTCTGACCGCCCGAAACCACTTCGTCGACGCCCATACTCAAAAACGCGTCTTTTACGCCCTCGCCCGCCGCAACTACAACCGTCGCATAAGGCTTTCTCTCCTTTACCTCTTGCGGCTTCAACGGGTCGAGCGTCATATCCTTGAAGAACTCCTCGTTTTCGGAGTGTTGGAGATTCATATTTTCTATCTTTATGGTGAGGTATTCGCCGTATTTTCTGAACTCGGAAAGAACTTTACCCGGGTCGAACGTATGGACGTGTACCTTGATTATATCGTCGTCTTTGAACGCCACGACGGAATTCCCGCCGACAGAATCGAGAAAATCGGTGATCGTCTTTAACTCGAAAGTCTTGGTATTTACCTTTTTATTTTGAAGCTGCAATATAAATTCCGTGCAATAGCCGAAAGTGAGTTCGCTGTCGGCGTCGAACGCCCCTACCGAAACGGGGGTTTGCGTCGCCGCTATCTCCTCGAAAACGTCGCCTATCTCTTCGCCTCTTAAATATTTGAGCATGCCCTCTGCAATTCTCAAAAAGCCTGCGCCGCCCGAATCGACCACGCCCGCCTTTTTAAGCGTGGGGAGAAGTTCGGGAGTACGTGAAAGCGAAGCCTTCGCCTCTTCGACGTAATCGTTTAAATATTTCTCCAAGTCGTCGCCGTCTTTGAGGAGAGAACAAGCCTTTTCGCCCGCCTCTCTCATCACGGTGAGCATCGTTCCTTCCGTCGGGTTGGAAACGACGCTGTACGCCTTTGCCGTTCCGCTCTTCATAGCCTCGGCAAAGCCCTTTATATCCACTTCGTCCTTTCCGTCCAACCCCATCGACAGTCCTTTGAAAAACTGCGAAAGTATCACGCCGGAATTGCCTCTTGCGCTCAGTACCGAAGCCCTTGAAAATTTCAAAGAAAATACGCCTATAGGTTCGTTAATAAGGTTTTTCCCCTCTCTCACGCCGCCGCTTATCGTCGACTTCATATTCGTGCCGGTATCGCCGTCGGGTATGGGGAAAACGTTTATCGAATTTACATATTCGCAATCTGCCGCAAGGTTTTTAGCGCCCATGTCGAGCATTTCGAGCAATATGCGGGAATTTACCGTCTTGATCGCCATCTGTTATTCCTCCCCGACGATGGTGACCTCTTCGCCGTAGAAGCTTATTATGACAGCGCCCGGTCCTATCGCCGCACCGACGATGGGACCTATGTATCCGAGCTGAATATTTGCAAATTTAGCCCTCTTTTCAACTTCCGCTTTGACGTATTCGGCGTCGGCAAGGCTGTCGGCATGATCGATATAGAGAGTGGAATTTTCCTTGTTTTCAGCCTTTTCGACAGCGACGTTTACAAGCTCGTCGAGCGAAGCCTTACGCCCCTTGACCTTTTTATAGGCATAGTTATTGCCGATAGCGTCGCCTAAAATTATGGGTTTAACACCGAAGAGATTGCCGAAAAACGCCTTGGAGGCCTTTATTCTGCCCGCCCTTTTGAGATATTCGAGCGTTTCGACCGTGCCGTAGTCGCAATATTTGAGCTTTTCAGCCTCTATTTTTGCGCCGACCTCTTCAACCGAACAGCCCTCGTCGGCAAGTTTTGCCGCAGTCATCGTCATGAGCGACTCGGCGTAATTGCTTGCGAGAGAGTCAATGCAAACGGCTTTTCTGTCGGGATATTTAGCCTTTAATTCGTCTGCGACGAGCTGAGCCGTCTTGACGGACGCAGAGAGCTTGGAAGAACATGCTATATATAATACGTCGTATCCCGCCTCGTAAGCCTCGGTGAATTTTTGTTCGCACTCGTCTGTCTTTATGAGGCTCGTGGTAATTCTCTTGCCCTTTCTCATGAGTTCGTAATAGTCATGAGCGGAGATCTCGCCCCAGTCGAGATCGGCAAGATGTTCCTCGCCGTCCACTATAAAGAGCATGTGCAGATAATCTACACCGTATTTTTCCCTATCTTCCTTTACCATGTTCGACGTCGAATCGGTAAAGATCTTAAATTTTCTTTCGTTCATATTTTTACCTTCCGGAAATTTCGGCATTAGCCGTAGATTACAGAAAACATTATATAGCAAACGCACGTTTTTGGCAAGCAAAACGACTCTCTTATTTGAAAAATCAACTCTCTTATTGTGAGAATTGCACTCTAAAATGGGGAGAATTGCCGTTTTTTACTCTCCTATTACGAGAATTTCACAAAAAAGCACTCTCCTTTACTTGATTTAGTGCGCCTTTTATGTTAAAATAGAATTATGCAGGAAGAACTTAAAAACATCATCGCAAACAACCTCACGGAGCTTAGAAAATACACCGGGCTAACACAGGCGGACGTTGCGAAAGTAATAAATTATTCGGATAAGACCATTTCCAAGTGGGAACACGGCGACACGCTTCCGGACGTCGAGATACTCTGTCTGCTGGCGAGCGTCTACGGCGTTACGGTAGACGACCTCGTTCACGAAAACGCCGCCGAGAAACTGAGAAAGCACAAGGGAAAAGCCGAGCCGTCGGCGGAGAGGAACAACCGCATAATAATAGCTTCGATGTCCGTTGCGGTAGTTTACCTCATTGCGACGACGGTGTTCGTATATTCCGTCTTTGCCGAGGATATACCCCACCCCGTATGGCAGGCGTTTATATGGGGCATACCGGCAAGTGCGGCGGTGCTTTGGTATTTTAACCGAAGATGGATGAAAAACAGGCTTATATCCACTATCTTGCTGTCCATCGTCTGTTGGTCGCTCATCACGAGCATATATCTCATGAACTACAATCTATGGCTGATATTCGTCATAGGCATACCCATTCAGATAATAATTTTCCTCGGCACGAGGATAACTAAATAGATTTAAGGAGGCATAACATGAAGGTAATTTTACTTGCGGACGTAAAAGGTTCGGGCAAAAAGGACGACGTTATCGAGGTCAGCGACGGCTACGCCAGAAATTTCTTATTCAAGAAAAATCTTGCGATCGAGGCGACGTCAACCCAGATAAACGCCATAAACAACAAGAAGAAAGCTGCGGAATTCCACAAGGCGGAAGAGATAAAAAAATGGAAAGAAGAGGCGGCTCGCATCAAAAATCACGAGGTCGTATGCGCAGTAAAATGCGGCGAAAACGGCAAGGTTTTCGGCAGCATAACCTCGAAAGAAATTGCGGATAAACTCGTCGAGGACGGCTTTGAGGTCGACAAGAAGAAAATTTTGCTCAAAGAGCCTTTGAAGTCGGTAGGCGTATATACGGTAGAGATCAAATTTCTGCCCGACGTAAGCTCGACGGTAAAGGTAAAGGTCGAAAGCTTATAATTTTCATATAACATATAAATCTTCATTGTCCGCCCGACGAAAACCGTCGGGCGGACTTGAATTTATCGCTCCGAAAGCGCAAAGGCGGCGATCTATGCCTTTATAAACGCTTGAAAAAAATAACGAAGTGTGGTATAATTAGCGATATGCAAGCAATAGTATTCGACGGCGTAAGCTTTTTCTATAAACCGAGCGAGGAAAACGAACTGCCCAAGCTCATTTTAAACGACCTCTCTCTCGAAGTGGAGAAAGGGGCTTTTATCGCACTTTTGGGCAAAAACGGAAGCGGTAAAAGCACTTGCGCAAAACTCATAAACGGGCTTTTGACGCCGACAAGCGGCACGGTAAGCGTTTTCGGCTTGCCATTAAGCGGCGAAAATACCGACCTTTTCGAGATAAGGAGCAAAGTCGGCATGGTCTTTCAAAACCCCGACAATCAGCAGATCGCTTCCATCGTCGAGGACGACATCGCTTTCGGCCCCGAAAATCTCGGCGTGCCGAGAGAAGAGATAGGCAGAAGAATAGATTACGCCCTCAAAGTTACCGATATGGAAAAATTCAGATATTCTCAGGTCGCAAGGCTTTCGGGCGGACAAAAACAGAGGATAGCTATCGCCGGTGCGCTCGCATTAAACCCCGAAATACTCATTTTAGACGAATCTACCTCTATGCTTGACCCAAAGGGCAGACGTGAGGTAACGGAAGTTGCGAGAAACTTAAACAGAGAAAAAGGAATGACGGTGATAGACATCACCCACTATATGGACGAGGCTGCGGAAGCGGACGAGATATATGTTTTAGACGACGGAAAATTGCGTAAAAAGGGCGATCCGTCCGAAATTTTCTCGGACGAAGAAATGCTTGCCGAAACGGGTTTAGAGCTTCCGAGGGCTTCAAAGCTCGCAAAAGAATTGCGGCTTCAAGGTCTGCCGCTTAAAAAGGGCATACTCTCTAAGGAAGAGCTGTTGGAGGAATTATGCGTATCGTTGCGGATAAAATAACCTTTACTTACAACAGAAAATCAAAATTCGCCACCCGTGCGCTCGACGAGGTGAGCCTCGAAATAGCCGAGGGCGATTTCCTCGGAATAATAGGTCATACGGGAAGCGGAAAATCTACGTTTATACAACACCTCAACGGGCTTATACCCGTGGAGAGCGGTAGGCTTACCGTAGGAGAAACAGATCTTTTCGCCGGCGTGAAGAAAAATAAAAAACAACTCAAAAATTTGCGGTCGAGGGTGGGTATGGTCTTTCAATACCCCGAATACCAATTATTTGAACAGACCGTTTTCGACGACGTGGCGTTCGGATATAAAAATTTCTTTCCCGAAGCGGACAAAGAAGAGATAAAAGCGGCGGTTTTTGGTGCGCTCGACCTCGTGGGGTTAGACCGTTCCGTCTTAAACCGCTCCCCTTTCGACTTGTCGGGAGGTCAAAAACGCCGTGTCGCTATTGCCGGCGTAATAGTTACCAAACCCGAAATTCTCATTTTGGACGAGCCGGTAGCCGGGCTTGATCCGCTCGGCAAAAACGAGCTTATGGCTCTTCTTCATCGCCTTCACAAGACGAGCTGCAAGACCATAATTATAGTTTCCCACGACATGGACGAGGTTGCCGACAACTGCAATAAAGTAGCTGTTTTCTCCGAGGGGAAAATAATAAAAGTCGGCTCTCCGAAAGAGGTTTTCAACGATTATGAAGGGTTGACGGCTTTAAGGCTCGACGTGCCTATAACCGAATATATCGCCATGAAACTGAAAGAAAAAGGCGTATATATAGATACCGATTTTTCGAGCGAAGATTTTGTCAAAAAGCTTGTCGATTTTTATAAAAACGTTAAATAATCGACTTATAGACGCATTTATTTGAGGTAAGATATGCTCAGCGACATAACTTTCGGTCAGTTTTACCCGACGACTTCGTTCGTCCATAAACTCGATCCGAGGTCAAAGATAATACTTTTAATAGCCTATATCGTGGCGGTATTTATCGCAGACAATTTTTGGGGGCTTTTAGCCGCCTTTCTCTTTTTATGCGTTGCGATAGCCTTTTCAAAAGTGCCCGTATCGGCGGTAATAAGAAGTTTAAAGGCGATAATCTTCCTCGCCCTGTTTACTTTTATTTTGAATATATTGTTCTATGCGCCCAAAGAGGGCGACACGGTACTATTTTGGCGAATATCCAAAGAGGGGATAATTACGGCGACGTTTTTTGCGTCGAGGCTTCTTCTCCTCGTTGCCGGAAGTTCGATATTGACGCTTACGACCACACCCGTAAACATTACGGACGGCATTGAAAGCCTTTTAAAACCGTTGACTTACATCAAAGTGCCTGTACACGTCCTTGCGCTCGTGATGTCCATCGCTTTGAGGTTTATACCTACCCTTGCGGACGAAACGGACAGAATTATAAGGGCGCAGAAAGCGAGGGGGGCGGACTTTGAAAGCGGTAATATTTTAAGCCGTGTAAAGGCGTTTATACCCGTGCTTATACCGCTTTTGATAAGCGCATTCCGCCGAGCGGACGAACTCGGCAACGCCATGGACGCACGCTGTTACACCGACGGAAAGACGAGGACGAAGTATAAAAAACTCTCGTTTACCGCAAGGGATCTCGTATCCGTCATATTGATGGCGGCGCTTATAACGGGCATTGTCTTTTTGAATATCTACGATCCGATATTATTCTGAAAACGGAGATAATCGACTTATATGAGAGTTTTTCTCAAAATAGAATACGACGGAACAAACTATTCGGGCTGGCAGATACAGCCTAACGGAAACACCGTTCAAGCCGAAATAGAGAGGGCGCTGAAAGCGCTTACGGGCGAAGAAATATCGGTTACCGCAAGCGGAAGGACGGACAGCGGCGTTCACGCCGCAGGGCAAGTCGCCCATTTCGACACGGAGAGTGCAATTCCGCCCGAAAGATTTGCCGCCGCCTTAAACGCAATTCTTCCATGCGATATTAAGATAATTGAAAGTAAGCTTGCCCCCGACGGCTTTCACGCCCGTTTTTCGGCAAAAAAAAAGACTTACGTCTACACTATGTACGAGAGCGACTTCCCTCGCCCGCTCCTTTCAAGGTTTGCGGCGAAAGTGAGCTATAAGCTCGACGTTTCGGCAATGCAGGACGGCGCTTCGCACCTTTTGGGCGAACACGATTTTTCTTGCTTTCTCGCAACCAATTCGAGCGTAAAAGATACCGTGCGGACGATATACCGAGCGGAAGTTATTAAAGAAGGCGAACTTATACGCCTCTATATATGCGGCAACGGCTTTTTATACAACATGGTGAGGATAATTGCCGGAACGCTCGTCAAGATAGGCTCGGGCAAAATTTTGCCCGAAGAAATGAAGAAGATAATCGACGGCAAAGAAAGATCCGCCGCCGGCATGACAATGCCGCCCGAGGGGCTTACCCTTCTCTCCGTCGATTACGAATAATTTCAGAAAAGGTGAGCGAAGGCGTATGCGGATACGCCTGGCGAGAATTTACCGAAACACGCCGAAATTCAGTCGTTTTAACGAGTTAAATCCTTGTTTTCATTCGGCTATCCCTTCCGCAGATT
>CACXDQ010000162.1 GCA_902766475.1 uncultured Eubacteriales bacterium | reverse complement strand
TAATTCTAAAAGTTATATTTTGACTTGCAGTCAAAGTTATATTATATTTGCCATAACTTACCCTGTGGGTAAATATAACTTTGCATAGCAAAATATAACTGCGAAAGCAATATAACTTGCCGATAGGCAAATATAACTAGTGCGTCAGTAATAATCATTATTACTGACGCACTAACGGGGCTTTTTCCGTTTATTTTGATTTTTTTACCGAAATATCACAAAAAAGCATTGTAAAATGTGAGGAAATATAGTAAAATAGATTTATACGAAAAATTATAAGGCGATTTATCGCCGTTTAGCGGAGCATATAATTATGGGATTGATAAGGTATATATTAAACACCGATTCGAGGATAAGCCTCAGAAAGATAAGGTCGCAGAGCGAGAAGATACTTGCTCTGTCGCCCAAATACGAAAAGATGACGGACGCCGAACTCAAAGATCAGACGACCGCTCTTAAAGAAAGGCTCAAAAAGGGCGAAACACTCGACGATATAATGTACGACGCTTTCGCCGTCGTCAGAGAGGCGGCATACAGAGTTCTCAATATGCGTCATTACCCCGTTCAGCTCATGGGCGGTATATGCGTTCACCAGGGCAGAGTTGCGGAACTGAGAACGGGCGAAGGTAAAACCTTG
The DNA here is from genome assembly GCA_902766475.1 of uncultured Eubacteriales bacterium. Lineage (GTDB taxonomy): Bacteria > Bacillota > Clostridia > Christensenellales > Borkfalkiaceae > UBA10281. Next base: position 2,563 of record CACXDQ010000162.1, on the reverse strand, counting down.
ATGGCTACCCTTCCGGCTTACCTCAACGCCCTCACCGAAAAGGGCGTTCACATCGTTACCGTAAACGATTACCTCGCCAAGCGTGACGCCGAGTGGATGGGCAAGGTCTATAAGTTTTTAGGTCTTACCGTCGGCGTAAACGTTCACGACATGACCGACGATCAGAAACGTGCGGCTTATAACTGCGACATAACCTACGGCACGAACAACGAATTCGGTTTCGACTATCTGAGGGATAACCTCAAAGTAAAAATGGCGGACATGGTACAGAGAGGGCTCAACTTCGCCATCGTCGACGAGGTGGACTCCATTCTTATCGACGAGGCTCGTACACCCCTCATTATTTCGGGCAGAGGCGAGAAATCTTCCACGCTCTACACCGATTGCAACCGCTTCGTAAAGACGCTCGTTCCCGAAGAGGACTTCACCGTCGACATCAAGGATAAATCGGTACAGATCACCGAAAAGGGCGCTGAAAAAGCCGAGAGATTTTTCAATATCGAAAACCTTGCCGACATCGAAAACGCCGATCTCAACCACCACATTCAGCAGGCTTTGAAGGCTCACCATATCTTCAAGAGGGACAGCGACTATATCGTCAGCGACGGCGAGATAATTATCGTCGACGAGTTCACGGGCAGACTTATGATAGGCAGAAGATATTCCGAAGGTCTGCATCAGGCTATCGAGGCGAAGGAAAACGTCACGATAAGAAACGAAAACAAGACCTATGCGACGATAACTTTCCAAAATTATTTCCGCCTTTACAATAAACTTTCCGGCATGACCGGTACAGCCAAGACCGAAGAGGAAGAATTCAGGACGATTTACGGGCTCGACGTTCTGGAAATACCCACCAATAAGCCCGTTCAGCGTATCGATTTGCCCGACGTCATCTATTCCACGGCGGCGGGAAAACTCAGGGCGATAATCAAGGAGATAATCGAGAAAAACGAGAAAGGACAGCCCGTTCTCGTCGGTACGGTTACGGTCGAAAAGTCGGAAGAGATTTCGAGATGGCTGTTAAAAAATAAGATCAAACACAATATTTTGAACGCTAAAAACCACAAGCGTGAAGCCGAGATAATAGCTCAGGCGGGCAAGAAAGGCGCCGTTACCATCGCAACCAACATGGCAGGCCGTGGTACGGATATTCTGCTCGGCGGCAACCCCGAATACCTCGCAAAACAAGATTTGAGAAACGAGGGCGTTGCGGAAGATATTATCGATATGGCTACTTCTTACGTTCAGGACGTTTCGGACGAAGTAAAGGAAGTAAGAGAGAGATATAAGGAATTATTCGCCAAGCACGAAGCCGTTACCGAAAAGGAAAAGGAAGAGGTCATCGCTCTCGGAGGACTTCACATTATAGGCACCGAGCGCCACGAATCGAGGCGTATCGACAATCAGCTCCGTGGCCGTGCCGGACGTCAGGGCGACCCCGGCTCTTCGCTCTTCTTCATTTCGCTCGAAGACGACCTCGCAAGGCGTTTCGGCGGCGAGAGATTGCAGGGCATTTACAATGCCTTCAAGGTCGACGAGGATACTCCTCTTCAATCGAAAATGCTCTCCCGTTCCATCGAGAACGCTCAGAGAACTATCGAGGGTAAAAACTTCGGCATAAGAAAACATATTATTCAGTACGACGACGTAATGAATACTCAAAGACAGGTCATGTACGACGAGAGAATGAAGATTTTAAGGGGCGAAAACGTTCACCAGGACGTCTTAAACCTCATTCCCGATTACGTTACCGACCTCATAAATTCCAACGTCAACAAAAATCAGAACCCGTCCGACTGGGATAAGGATAAACTCAATAAGGCGCTCGAAGACAGAGTTCTTCCGCCCGAAACGGAGTTTATCACCGATGGCGTGCTCAATAATTGGGATTACGATTATATCGTCAGCCAGACCATACAGAAGGTCATCGACTGCTACGAGGAGAAGATCAAGACCTACAAAGAGCAGGACGGCATAGATTATCACGATTTCGAGAGATTCGTGTTCCTTAAAATAGTCGACAACAAGTGGATAGACCATATCGACGCAATGGATAGGCTCAAAAGAGGTATTTCTTTGAGGGGCTACGCCAACGAGGACCCCGTTATCGCCTATAAAAAGGAAGGGCTTGAAATGTTCGAGGAAATGACCGAGAGCATACAAAACGAAGTTGTTTCCGTGCTTTTGAAGTCGGAGATAAGAAAAGTTCCGCCCAAGGAAGAGAAGAAAGAGCTTGTCGAGAACGGCGGAAGTGCCGCCGCTCGTTCTACCGGACCGATCGTAACTGCGACGACGATCGGCAGAAATGACCCTTGCCCGTGCGGTTCTGGTAAAAAGTTCAAGAATTGCTGCGGCAAGTAAAAGATAAAAGCTTAAAAGAAATCGCAAGGGGCATTTTTGCCCACTAAAATATATATTAAAAAATGACTTTCGGCGTTGCAAGGCAACACGCAACCGAATAGATTGCTTAAAAGAATTAAAAAGCAAAGGGATAAAATACGTTAAAATAGGAATTTCGGAAATTAAATAAACAAATGCCGTTTTCGGACACGAAAACGGC
>CACXDQ010000161.1 GCA_902766475.1 uncultured Eubacteriales bacterium | reverse complement strand
TGCAAAACAAAAAAATCCGTCTTTGATTTTCCATAGCGACGGCGTACAGGCGTTCGGTAAAATACCATATAAAATAAGCGATAATATCGATTTGTATTCCGTGAGCGCACACAAGATAAACGGTTTGAAAGGAACGGGTGCGCTCATAAAAAAGAAAAAGCTTCACATCTTTCCGCTTATATACGGCGGAGGGCAGGAAAACAATTTGAGAAGCGGAACGGAAAACGTTTTCGGCATTTCGGTTTTCGGCTATACGGCTGAGCTTCACAGAAAAAAGCTTATCGAAAATTATGAAAAGGTTAAAGAGCTTAAAGAGACGTTTATAAATGAACTAAACAAAGATAATCTTAAAATAATTTCTCAAAGCAATTCTTCTCCGTACATATTATGTTTATCGGCTGTCGGGCTTAAAGGCGAAGTTTTGCAGCATATGCTCGAAGATGACGGAATAATAATCGGAACGGGCTCAGCATGTTCGTCAAGGCACCGTCACAGTAGAATTTTAAAGGCTTGCGGATATGATGATAAAGTGCTTGACGGCGCACTTAGAATAAGTTTTACGGCTGATAATTATGTCGATGAATGTGTTTTTGCAGCCCGAAAATTAAACGCATATGCCCAAAAACTTAAAGGAATCATGAAAATATGAACAGAATAATTATAATCAGAGTATGTGAGATATTCTTAAAAGGTAAAAACAGATTTTATTTTTTGAATTTGCTCGAAACGCATATCGATAAGGCGCTTTCGGGGATAAAGCACAAGATAACAAAGCTTCAGATGAGGTATATTGTCGAAGATTTTGCAGAAGAAGATTACGAGCTTATCATATCCAAACTTCTTAAAATAAGCGGAATACATACATTGAGCCCCGCATATTGCGTAGAGAGCAACGTGGACGAAATTTCCAATTGCGCAATTAAGATGTGCGATGGCAAAAAGGGTACTTTTAAAGTAGAAACAAACAGAGCGGACAAAAGGTTTCCGATGCATTCCGTTGAACTTTCAACGGAAGTAGGCGGTAGGATACTCGCCAAATATTTCAACGATTTGAAAGTAGACGTCAAAAAACCTCAATTTATTGTAAACATAGACATGAGAGAAAACGGCAAGACGCTCATTTATTCCGACACGATAAAGGGGATAGGCGGCATGCCGATAGGATCTTCGGGAAAAGGATTTTTGATGCTTTCGGGCGGTATAGACAGCCCGGTTGCAGGGTATATGATGTGCAAAAGAGGTATGAGGTTATCCGCCGTGCATTTCCATAGCTACCCATATACCGGCGAAGCGGCAAAGGAAAAGGTCATTGAACTTGCAAAAATTGTTTCGGAATATTCTTGCGGAATGACGCTTTACATAGTAAAATTTACCGAGATTCAGGAAGCGATACACGAAAAGTGCGCCGAAGATCTCATGATAACCATGATGAGGCGTTTTATGATGAGAATAACCGAAAGACTTGCCAATCAAAACGGCGGGCAAGCAATAATTACGGGAGAAAGCTTAGGTCAAGTCGCAAGCCAGACGATGGAGAGCATAACTTCGTCAAATTCCGTCGTAACGATGCCCGTATTCAGACCGCTTATTGCTTTTGATAAGCTCGATACGATTTCTATAGCTCAAAAGATAAACACTTATGAAACTTCCATACTTCCGTATGAAGATTGCTGTACCGTATTTTTGCCGAAGTATCCCGCAATAAAACCAAAAATGGAGAGGATATTGAAGGAAGAATCGAAGTTAAACGTCGAAGAGCTTATTGAATACGCTTTAAACAATACCGAAATAATAGAGGTTTAATTTATAACTGCCAAATCGTCCCACCATCTGATTTTATTTTTTTGATTTTTGCCGTCTGTGATAACAGACGGCAATTTTATTTTGTTACCGTATCTTATCACATTGCCATTTTTTGAATATGGTAACAAATAAAACTCATATTTCGTATTTTCATTTAAATTATCAAGCGTTACGGTATTGCCGTAAATGCTGTCATAAATTTCCGAGTTGTTTTTATCTAAAACCTTACAATATACATTCTTATCGGTATCAATAATAATCTTAATTTTGCCGTAATTATAAGTAATTTTATAATCTTTTATGAAAGGCATAATTTTATTTTCCATAATTTTAGTCGGCTCAGTTCCGCTTAAAAAAAGAAAACTTAAACACTCATTGTCAGGCAAATCGGAAATGTAAACTTCATTATTTTCTTCATATTGTTTCTTATCTATCTTAATATTTTTCACTCCGATAGGCATCTGAATTTTATTCGATGAAGTATTATTACATAGAAGTTCAAGTGCGTCTGCAGCCATATTGGTAGGATACGTTCCGCCGCTTATCGAATTCGGCATTTGTTTTCCGCTCACGTTACCGAGCCATACTCCGACTGAATATTTCTTAGTGAAAGCTATACAATAAGCGTCGGTATTCCCGCTTTTATTTCCGTTTGTGCCGGTCTTTCCGTACACTTCGAAATTAAGCTTTGATAATAATTTTGCCGTTCCGTTTTTTGCACCCTCTTTTAGCATATCGTCGATAATATATGCCGTTTCTTCAGAAATATATTTTATTTTTTTATCATTTTTTTTATATATGGTTTTGCCGTTTTCGTCGATTATTTTATCGATTAGCGTCGGCGCTTTATAAAAACCGCCGCATGAAAAGGGAACGTAAGCCCCTAAAAGTTCGCTAAGAGTTATTCCGCCGGACAGATTTCCTATTGCAACGGAAAGATCGTTATTTTCATAATTTATGTTTAATTTCTCTGCGTACAGTTTGATTTTGTCAAGACCTACCATTTCCGCAATTTTTACAGATGGAACGTTAAGGCTTTTGCTCAAACATTCTTTAACGCTTGTAAAGCCGTAATATTTATCGCCGTAATTGGAGGGGATATATCCGTTAAAATTTGTTTTTTCATCTAAAATTTTAGTCGCCTCGGTAATGATTTTTTCCTCTATTGCCGGCGCATATATAAGCCAAGGTTTAGCTGCGGAAGCAGGGCAGCGCCGTATATTTCCGACGTCGGTCGAAACTCCTATTATTCTTGCGTTTTCGTTATCGACAACTATACTTGAAAAGTTTGTATCTAAACCGTAGTCGCTCGCAACGGATAGTTTTTCCGATAAAGCCTTATTGACTGAAGTGTAAATTTTACACCCTTTTAATTGTAACGCAGAGCTTAATTTTAAAACTTTCATCGCCTCATCGGTTATCATATCGTATAATTCAGATCGCATTATTTCATTGTTGGTATTTGTCAAATTTATTGGATATTCTCTTAATTTTTGAGATGTTTTATGATCAATATAATTCTCGCTTTCCATCTTTAAAAGCACAATATTTCTTCGTTTTAAACATTCATCGGGGTTAACCTTAGGGTCGTAATACGAAGGCGCTTTTACCAAGCCGGCAAGGGTAGCCCCCTCGCACTCGTCAAGCTCGCCGACGCATTTCCCGAAATATGTTTTAGCCGCTTTATTTATCCCATAAGCTCCCTCGCCGAAATATACTGTGTTGAGATACATTTCAAGAATTTTGTCTTTTGAATATCTTCTTTCAAGTTCTAATGTGAGTTTAAGTTCTTTCATCTTTCTCTCAACAGTCTTTTCGCTCGATAAAAAGGTGTTTTTTACGAGCTGTTGGCTTATAGTCGATGCGCCTTCCTTCGCCGAAAAAGACAAAATATTGTTCTTTATCGCTCTGAAAAAAGATTTAACGTCTATTCCTCCGTGAGAATAAAATCTTCTGTCCTCGATGGATATAAATGCGTCTTTTACATACTTTGGGATTTCAGCGATATTTACATAATCGAGATTATCATCGCCCACGATTTCCGTTCCGTCGTCATACATAACGAAGGGGGCGGCGTTATTTGACGCAAGTTTGCTTTCATCGAATTTAACGTCTTTGGTAACGCTTAAAAACCAAAATACGGCGGCGCTCGCCAAAACCGTCAATATTAAAAAAAACAACAATGTTACTTTAAATATCTTTTTCGCCATAATATCTTAAATATATTATGAATATAATAATTTATTTTATGCCTTGCCAATTTTGCTTGAAAAAAACTTTAAAATTTAGTATAATTGATATATCATGGGAAAGAAATATCTGATAAATACATACGGTTGTCAAATGAACGTGCATGAGTCTGAAAAACTTGCCGGGATATTGAGCTCTATGGGTTATTCTCAATGCGGTAAGCCGGATGACGCCGACGTAATAGTATTTAATACATGTTGCGTAAGAGAAAACGCAGAACAGCACGCATTCGGTAATATCGGCATGCTTAAAAAGCTCAAATCGCAAAAGCCCGAGCTTATTATAGCCGTTTGCGGCTGTATGACTCAGCAAGGAAATTTTGCCGAGAGGTTATTTAAAACGTATCCTTACGTCGATCTCGTATTGGGAACGTATAATATCGACAAGTTCGGAGAGCTTTTGCAAAAAAAGATAGATACTAAAAAACGCCTAATCGAAATTCAGGAAAAGAACGGGGAAATAAACGAGAACGTTACGCCTCTCCGTTCGAGCTATCCAAACGCATGGGTGAACATTATGTACGGATGTAATAATTTCTGTACATATTGTATCGTTCCTTACGTTAGGGGCAGAGAGAGAAGCAGAAGGGAAGAGGACGTTATCACCGAGGTGAAGAATCTCGTCGAAAACGGGTATAAGGAAATTACGCTTTTAGGTCAAAACGTAAATTCTTACGGAAAAGATCTGTCCGACGGCTCGTCTTTTTCGTCGCTATTAAAGAAAATAGGCGAAATAGACGGTAAATTCAGATTGAGATTTATGTCAAATCACCCGAAAGACTTTACGGAAGAGGTTGCCCTAAGCTTAAAGGACAACCCTCACGCTTGTCATGCCATTCATTTACCCGTTCAATCCGGCTCAGACAGAATACTTAAACTCATGAACAGAAGGT
>CACXDQ010000160.1 GCA_902766475.1 uncultured Eubacteriales bacterium | reverse complement strand
ATCGACAAAAACAGAGTTGACGGATAACCCTCTTCGCCGTCTAAGGAAGTATATCTCAAAATGAGCGTTTCACCGACGGGGATAGCGTCGAAAACCTTAGAGTTGAAGCCATGAACGCCGCCGTGAAGAGAATTTTCGCCGTCGTTTATGCCCACCGAATATTCCTTATCGCCTATTTTGAATTTGCCCTTTTCCGTTCTGTTGCAAACTCTGCCTATCGCAGCTCCGAGGTAGCCGTCGTTTTTAACATATTCCTCTATCGTGTTGTAGCCGAGAACGACGTCGACGTCGTTTCCGTCTTTATCCTTGACGGTCAGCAAACGTATTATGCCGCCGTAAGTTAAAATTTCAGCCGAAACGTTTCCGTTTGAAAGGGTATAGGCGTAAACCGCCTTTTTGCCGACCGCACCGAATAATCTCTTTTCCATAAATGCCTCCGTTTTCTTTATTATACTTTAATTGAAGAGATTTGTCAATAATATATTATCTGCACATATCTTAATATTTGCAATATTTTTTCACAAAACAATATACAATCATGTAAAAAGTATGTTATAATTATTTTGAAAAAAACGTTACCGCTTTAAGGAGATAAAAAAGAAAAAACTCAACCTTGCGATAATCGGTCAGGGTAGGAGCGGCTTGCAGATACACGGCGCTTACTACCTCTCCGACAAAAACAAATACTATAACGTGAAATACGTCGTAGAAGCCGACGAGGAAAGGCGCAAAAGAGCCGAAAAGACGTATGAGGGCTGCATTGCGCTTTCAGATTATACACAACTTTTCGACAAAAAAGATGTCGACATCGTCGTCAATGCGTCTTACTCGGACGATCACTATCCCATATCGAAAGCTCTCGTCGAACACGGCTTTAACGTTATGAGCGAAAAGCCCTTCGCCGCAAGCAGATACGAGTGCGACGACATTATCTCGGCGGCTAAAAAGAAGGGCGTATTTTTCACCGTTTTCCACCAGACGCTCTACACGCCTTACAACAAGCACGTCAAGAAAGTGATAAACGACAAGACGATAGGCGATATAGCGGAGATCAGCGTGAGATTCAACAATTTCTCCCGCCGTTGGGACTGGCAGACTCTTCAAAAGAGGCTCGCCGGAGGCGTGTTCAACACCGGACCGCATCCGATCTGCGTTGCTCTCGACGCAATAGATTACGACAAAGACGCCGAAGTCGTCTATTCGAAGCTTTTAAGCTCGCCGCTCACGAGCGGAGATTCGGACGATTATTGCAAGATAATAATTAAAGCCCCGAATAAGCCCGTAGTCGATATAGAGATAAGCTCGCTCGACGCTTATTCGGACTATAACGTAAAACTTCAAGGCACGTTGGGAACGTTCAAATGCACGCCGAAGAGCTATTCGATGAAATATATCGTGCCGGGCGAAAACCCCGAAAGACCGCTCATAGAAGAGTCGCTTAAAGACGAGAACGGCGAGCCGCTCTATTGCTCCGAAAAACTCATCTTCCACGAAGAGAGCGGAAATTACGACGGCGACGCATTCACTATCGGCACGCCGACGCTCTACGAAGATCTCTACTACGCTTTGACCGAGAAGAGAGAGATGTATTCCACAGCGGAAAAAGCGAGAGAGGTCGTAAGCGTTATAGAAGCCGTTCACGCATTGAACCACCTCGAAAAGAAATTTTAAAAAGTTGCCGAAAAAAGGCTGAAAACGCCGTCGTTTTTTGCCGTCGAAACAGAACGAAAAACGCCGTCGGAACAGAACGAAAAACGCCGCCTTTAACGTCGGATATTCAAAAGACAAACGGGCGGGCGAAAGAGAAATACTTTCGCCCGCCCGTAACTTTTTACTTAATATTATTTTCCGAGATACTTTCCCGCTTCCGATATCGCTTCCAATGCCGTTATGTATGCGCCCATTCTCAAAGACGTAGAATACTTTTTTGCAGTTTCGTAAACTCTGTCAACCGATTTTTTCATCTTGTCGTGAAGCCTTGAAACGACCTCTTCTTCACTCAGATAATAGCGATTTAAGTTCTGCGTCCACTCGAAATAGGAAACGACAACGCCGCCGCTGTTTGCGAGAATGTCGGGAACGACCACAACGCCCCTCTTTTCGAGAATTTCATCGGCTGCGGCAGTCGTCGGGCCGTTTGCCCCCTCGACGATATACTTCGCCTTTACTTTGTCGGCGTTGTTTTCGTCTATCTGATTTTCAAGCGCCGCCGGAACGAGTAT
>CACXDQ010000159.1 GCA_902766475.1 uncultured Eubacteriales bacterium | reverse complement strand
TCGAGATCGCCCATATAGTCCCACACCCTCGACTTTATCTTGCCGAAATAGTGATCGTCCATCTCCTGACCTTTCGGCGGCTTTGCGCCGAAAAGCGTTCTGCCGCACGTTACGAGGTCGAGCCTCTTTTCGTATTCTTGCTTGTCGATGAGGAAATATTCTTGCTCGACGCCGACGGTCGTATAGACCTTTTTTACGTCGGTATTGCCGAATAATCTAACTATGCGGAGCGCCTGCTCGCCAATCGTTTCCATACTGCGGAGAAGTGGCGTCTTTTTGTCGAGCGACTCGCCGCCGTAAGAACAGAATACCGACGGAATATACAGCGAGCCGTCTTTTACGAATGCGTATGACGACGGATCCCATGCGGTGTAGCCCCTCGCCTCGAACGTGGCACGAAGTCCGCCGTTGGGGAAGCTCGAAGCGTCCGGCTCGCCCTTTACGAGCGCTTTGCCCGTAAATTTCATAATTACGCCCTCGCCGTTAGGCTCTAAAAATGCGTCGTGCTTTTCGGCGGTAACGCCCGTCATCGGCTGAAACCAATGCGTATAATGCGTTGCGCCCTTCTCTATCGCCCAACCCCTCATCGTCTTGGCTATCTCGTCCGCAACGAACTGTTCGAGAGGTTTGTTTTCGTCGATACAGCGCTTGTATTCCTTATATATCTTATCGGGAAGCCTGCTCCTCATCACCTTGTCGGAAAAGACGTATTCTCCGAAAGCCTCTTTCACGTTGAAATTATCCATTGTTTTTCTCCTGTATAGCGCTCTTTATAAATTCTTTGAATAAGGGGTGCGCCCTGTTCGGTCTTGACTTGAATTCGGGGTGGAACTGTGCGCCCAAGAAGAAGTTATTGCGCTTTAATTCCACCGTTTCGACAATTCTGCCGTCGGGCGAAAGCCCCGAAAGCACAAGCCCGTTTCTTTCAAGTATCTCTCTGAAATCGTTATTGAATTCGTATCTGTGGCGGTGGCGCTCGGTTATCTCTTCCTCGCCGTAAGCCCTCTCCATGACCGTGCCTTTAACTATCTTGCACGGGTAACCGCCGAGGCGCATCGTTCCGCCCTTTTCGGAAATTCCTTTCTGATCGGGCATAATGTCGATGACCTTATACTTTGCGTTTTCGTCGAATTCGCCCGAAGTGGCATTGGAAAGACGTGCGACGTTTCTCGCAAATTCCATAACCATGACCTGCATGCCGAGGCATATCCCGAAATAGGGCAAGCCCTTTTCTCTCGCATAGCGGCAAGACGAGATCATTCCTTCTATTCCCCTCTTTCCGAAACCGCCCGGAACGATTATTCCGTTGACGCCCTTGAAGATCTCGGGTGCGTTCTCGTCCGTAACGTCGTCGCTGTCTACCCATACGATATTGACGTTTTTGCCGTTTTCATAACCCGCCGCATACAGCGCTTCGACGACGGACAGATAGGAATCGTGCAGCTTGACGTATTTGCCGACGAGGGCAATATCTACGCTGCCCTTTCTTGAGCGTATGCGCTTAACGAGCTGTCTCCACGGCGCTAAATTCAACTTACCCTTTAATTTTAACTCTCTTGCGACCACTTTGTCAAGTCCATTTGCGTGCAACATCAAAGGAGATTGATATAAACACGGTAAAGTTATGTCCGAAATGACACAATCTTGCTTGACGTTGCAAAAAAGAGCTATCTTTTTTCTTATGTCCTCGCCCACTTCGCCGTCCGAACGAGTAACTATTATGTCGGGATGAATACCTATCGCCTGCAATTCCTTAACGCTGTGCTGCGTCGGCTTTGACTTGTATTCGTCCGAGCCCGAAACGTAAGGCACTAAACAGACGTGTATAAACACGCAATTTTCTCTGCCGACCTCTTGCGAAAACTGCCTTATCGCCTCTAAGAAGTGTTGAGATTCGATATCGCCTATCGTGCCGCCTATCTCGGTTATCATGACGTCGGCTTTCGTAAGCTCTACGTTTTTTCTGATAAACGCCTTCGTCTCGTCGGTAACGTGGGGTATTATCTGCACCGTCTGCCCGAGGTATTCGCCCCGCCTCTCCCGTTCGAGAACTTTAAAAAACACCTTGCCGCTCGTGAGGTTGGAATATTTAGTGAGGTTTTCGTCGATAAACCTCTCGTAATGACCGAGGTCGAGGTCGGTTTCGGCGCCGTCCTCGGTAACGAACACCTCGCCGTGCTGAATGGGGTTCATCGTTCCGGGATCGACGTTCATGTACGGATCGAATTTTTGCGCCGCAACTTTCAAGCCTCGGAGTTTTAAAAGCCTGCCGAGCGAAGCCGCCACGATGCCTTTCCCAAGCCCCGACACGACGCCGCCCGTTACGAATACGTATTTTGTCATAATTTACCTCATTTTAAGCTTTTTCGGCACTCAGTCTGGCGTCTTGTCCGAAAAAAAGGGCGTTTTTTTTTAAGGACTGCCAAACCGTCCTCAAAAAAAACGCCCGTAAGCTATTTATTAAAAACGTAAATTATGATATCACTTGCAAAAAATCTTGTCAAGCGTTTTTAAAAACTTTTTCAAAAAATATAAAATCAAAATAGACGTGATGATAACAAATATTTCACATATATACTACAATTCAACCAAACCAACGTTTCATTGCCGGGTTATTTTATTTTTTTTCTTATGATTTTCCCCTCAAACATCGCTTCAAATTCTTCTATTGTACCTTGGGTAATTAAATCTTTTTGACAGATAAATCTTTGGCTTTTATTGGGAAAAGTAAAATTAATTTTATACC